>JAIQFT010000121.1 GCA_020073185.1 Terriglobia bacterium | reverse complement strand
ACAGGTCGGCGTTGACTTGATCCGCATGCGTGGCGGTGAGGCCGTGAGGCAAGCCCGGATAATAGATTTCCTTCGCCCCCTTGATGAGCCTGGCCGATTTCTTCGCTGAATCCTTGACCGGCACGATCTGGTCGTCCTCGCCGTGCATGACCAGCGTGGGCACATCGAATTTCTTGAGGTCCTCGGTGAAGTCGGTCTCGGAAAATGCCTTGATGCTGTCGTAGGCGTTCTTGAGGCCGGCCTGCATGCTCCACAGCCAGAACTGGTCCAGCGTTCCCTGTGAGACCTTCGCACCCGGCCGATTGGCGCCGTAGAACATTACGGCAAGATCTTTGTAGAACTGCGAACGGTCCTTGGTGAGGCTGCTGCGCAATCCGTCAAACACTTCCATCGGGAGCCCCTCGGGGTTGGCATCGGACTTCACCATGATCGGGGGCACAGCAGCGATCAGGACGGCCGCGGCAACACGCTTTGTGCCGTGGCGTCCGATGTAACGTGCAACTTCGCCTCCGCCCGTGGAGTGACCCGCCAGGGTGACTTCCTTGAGATCAAGCGCCTCAATGACGGCTGCCAGATCGTCGGCGTACCCATTCATGTCGTTCCCGGACCAGGCTTGGCTCGACCGGCCGTGGCCGCGCCGGTCGTGCGCAACCACGCGGAAGCCATTCTGGGCGAGGAAGAGCAGTTGGCCGTCCCATGCATCGGAACTCAGCGGCCATCCATGCGACAACGTGACGACCGGGCCCTTGCCCCAGTCTTTGTAGTAGATCGTCGTGCCATCTTTTCCCGTAATCGTGCTCATATGAATTTTCTCCTTAAGTTTGTGCGAGCAGAACCACTCGCAGTTTCTGGCTTTTACTTGGCAGGTACGAGCACCGGAGCGCCTTTGTTTTTCACAAGAAACACGAGGAATTTCGCCGGTTTGGTTTGGCTTGCGTTCCGCCCAACGACATGGACATCATCCGGGCCTTCGTAGAAGGTCTGACCAGGTGTCAGAGTCGTTTCCTTTCCGCCTCTCACCTGCATCACGATCGAACCTTCCAGCACATAAACGAACGCCTGTGCATTGTGGCGATGTATGGGGTCCGAACTGCCCGGCGGATATTCCACGGTGATCATCAAACCTTCTTTGCCTGGAAGCTCTTTCAGGTCTTTCGACATGAGCTGCGTTACCTTAGCCTCCTGTGCTACCAGCGCGCCGGACATGAGACATGCCAGCGCCAAAATTAGTTTTGGGAATGTCATAAATTAACCTTTCGCTTGGGTCGACGCCATTTCAATGCTTCGTGTGTATTGGTTGGTACTTCTCCGTCAGGCGTAGTGCCGCACGAGTTCCTGGTCGGCACACAGCCAATCTTCGATGTCGTGGCCGTCCTGCCGGCCACGTGGATTCGTACAGACTGAAGGCGAGTTGGGCAATCTCGTCGTGTGTAGGTGACGTTCGACGGCCAGTGTACTTTCCTATGCCCCGCTCACCGGGGGTGGCCGCTGCGACCACCCCTGCGGCTTCACGCGGCGTCAGTCTGAGGATGCGCACTCGGAATCTGTGCTGCGGACTGAGTCAGCCAGGTTTCGAAACGCGTCTCGCCGAGTCGTGCGTTATCGCCTGGAACCAGTGTTTTCTCGCTGATTTTGGCCCCAGAGTAACGCGCGTTTGGATCAGCGATGACTTCGCGAGGATCTTTGAGCAAGGCCAAGCGCCGCCGGACTAGTTCATCCAGGCGAAACTGTTCCGGCCCCCCTATTTCCTTGAGGAACTCGAAGAACTGGGTCGCTTGCACGATCGAATAAGGAATCGATGAGGCTTTGATCAGTTTCTCCTGAGCGATCTTGGCGCGGAAGAAACCGCTTTCGGACAGCCGCTCGGTGCCTACGACCGACAACGCTACGTGATGTCCGACGCCTGCCGCCGCTCCATAGGTGAGGAGGTTACGGGTTGATGTTTCGAAAAACTTCAGCACTGCTGCGTCCTCCCAGGAGGGAGAGTTCGTAACGTCAACCGCTACCGAAGCACCTTTCAGCACTTCGGCAAGCCCCTCGCCCGTAACGCTGTTGACGCCCGAATTGGGTGATGCCGCTATCGCCTCGTGTCCGTGCTCACGAAGCTTGTTGACGAGTTTTGAGCCAATGAGTCCAGTGCCGCCGATCACCACGATTTTCATAAGTGTCTCCTTCATTTTCGGCCGGCGCATTGCGCATCTATCTGCCGGAGGGTCTAGATTCGAGATTCCGTTGATGCTCGATGCGTGATGGGTTCGGAAGGTTGCCCCCGTGCGTATGTTGTTGACCTTGCATTGATGGAGGGGGAGGGGGTCTGCAACAGCAGCCGACCAGAGTTATTACCAAATCGGTAAATGCAGTTACAGCGTTCGCTTAAACAACGGAGTCGCAATCGAGATCATGACCGCCGCAATGATCGTCAGGAACAGCAGGTCGTGCCAGATCGCCGTGAATCCCGCCTCCTTCAGCAGCAACGCCTTGAAGGCATGGACCGCGTAGGAAAACGGGTCGGCAATGGCGATCGCCTGCAGCCACTTGGGAAACGCGTTGATGGGATAAATCGCGCCGCTGGGGAAAAACAGGAGCGTATTCAAAACCCCGAAGGTCGCGCGCGGCACCAGCGGATCCTCGACCCGCACCATGAACAGGAACATCATGGTATTGAACGCCAGCGAGGTCACCAGGATGGTGAGCGCCAGCAGGACCGCCGTCTGGGCATGAAAGGTCGCGCTGACGCCGGCAATCAGCGATCCGACCACCGTGATCACCACGCCCGAGGCAATCGCCTTGATCGCGCCCGCCGTGTTCAGCCCCAGGATCAGCTCCAGCTTCGTGATCGGCGTCACCAGGTAGCCCTCGTGTACCCCGCGCGCCTTGTCGTCGATGTACAGCATGCCGCCGCCGATCATCACCGAGACGAACATCGCCAGCGTAATCGAGCCCGGCAGCAGGTATTTCATGTACTCGATGTAGGGATAGAGTTCCACCACCTGGAGCGCGACGTTTTGCACCACCCGGGGCTGGACATCGGGCGTGTTCAGCGCCTCTGTCAGCTCCGCCAGTTTCTGCTCCAGCGACGAGCTCACGAAGTTGTCGCTGTTGTCCACCACCAGCGCGATGCGGGGCTGCTCTTGCTCGTAGACACGCCGCGAATACTGCGGCGGGATGATGAGCGCGGCATCGATCTTGCCGTTCTTCACGTCCGCGGTCGCCCGTTTTTCGTCGTCGTAGTACACCGGCACGAAGGTGCGGACGTTGGCGGCCACGGAATTAAACGCTTCCCTGATTTTCAGCGCCTGCACGCCCCCATCCTGGTCCACCACTCCCAGGCGCGCGTCGCGGATCTTGCCGCCGAACGCGCTGCCCAAAACGATGAGCTGGATCAGGGGAAATACCAGCGAGACCAGCATCAGGGCCGGGGAGCGCAGAAACTTGCGCAGCTCGCGTTCCACGATCGCCCACATCCGGTTCATGCCCGCTCTCCCGGCCGCGCCGGCATGACGAACGCGTAGGCCTTCACTTGCTCGTCGCGCAACTGCCGCCCGGTGTAATGCACGAAGACATCGTCCAGCGTGGTGCTCTGCACGGCCAGCGACTTGATCTCGACCCCAGCCGACAGCGCGCATTCCACCAGCGCGGTGACCGCGGCTGCGCCCGCCGAGAGGATGCGGTACATGCCCGCGCCCTCCGCCTGCACCGAGTTGACCTTGGGCAGCGCTTGCAGCGTGCGCTCCCAGTCCGGCGGCGCGTGCACGAATTGCGCTTCGATCACGTTTTCGGCCGGCACGCTCGCTTTCAGTTTCAGCGGCGTGTCCAGCGCCACCAGCTT
>JAIQFT010000120.1 GCA_020073185.1 Terriglobia bacterium | reverse complement strand
TGTGGAAGTGACGCCGGCCGCGCCACAGGTAACTGACCCAAGCTGGGCGCCAAGTTCCCAAAGGACCCATCGACATGCGTATCGCCGCGATAGCCTTGGCTGTGCTCGCCCTTTTGGGCCAGCGCGTGCTGGCGCAAGAGAGTTTCACGGTCGCGCCGCAACAGGTGGCCGACGAGAAGGCGGTGTTCGCCACCGTCGAGAGCGCCAATATCGTGCCGGCGCGCGCCCGCATCGGCGGCACCGTCGCCGAGCTCAACGTCACTGAACCCGGTAGGGGTGAGCTCCGACGGGCAGCGCCTCTTCGTGACCGACCTGGGCTACAACCGGGTGCTGATCTGGAACACGATCCCAACCGCCAACCAGGCGCCTGCGGACGTCGTGATCGGCCAGCCGGACATGACCAGTTCGCTGCCGAACAATTCCTACACGATAAACACCAGCGGTGTGGAATCGCCGGTGCTTTGCACGACTTCAAACGGCACGGACACCAACAACAACCCCACGTATCCGACGCTCTGCCAGGCCACCTTGAGTTTTCCGCGCTTTGCGCTGTCCGACGGCGAGCACCTGTTCGTCGCGGACGGCGGCAACGACCGGGTGCTGGTTTTCAACAATATCCCCACCAGCAATGGCGCCTCCGCGGATTACGTGCTCGGGCAGGCGAACGAAAACGTCGATTACCCGTCCATTGGCGCGGACACGATGAATACGCCGCTCTCTCTGGCATGGGATGGCGCCAACCTCTTCGTGGCCGACAGTTTCAGCCAGCGCATTCTGGTTTTCACGACCGCCGAACAGGACCTGCATTTCACGGCCGTGCGCAACGCGGCCAGCCTGAACATCTACGCGGTCGGATCTGTGACGTTCTCCGGCACCATCAATTCGGGTGACAAGGTCACCGTCACGATCCAGGGCAAGGACTACACGTACACGATTCAGAGCGGCGACGATATTACAGCGATCGTGAACGGGCTGGTCGCGCTGATCAACGCCGGCGCCGGAGATCCGAACGCTCTGGCGACGTCGAATGCGCCGGCCGGGGCACTGGTGTTGACTGCCCGGGCGGCCAATATCGCCGGCAACAACGTGACGCTGGCGGCCAGCGCTTCCACCAACGCGCAGATCGCGGCTACCGCCAGCGGCGCCAATCTTGCAGGAGGCGGGGACGCGGCCCAAATCGCCCCGGGAACCCTGGTCTCGATTCTGGGAAGCAATCTGAGCGATGTGCCGCTGGCCGCTCCCGCCGGCGCGCACTTGCCCACCGATCTGGGTGGAGTCGAGGTCTACTTCAACGGCGTGCGGGGGCCCCTGCTTTACGTCTCGCCCAACCAGATCAACTCGCAGATTCCGTTCTCCTTCACTGACACCAGCGCGGTCAACGCCTGGGTGCGCATTCAGCGCGCCGACGGTTCGATTACCGCAACGAACCCGGAGGCGGTGACGCTGGTCCCGGCCAACCCCGGGATATTCGTGCTGCCGAGCAATCTCACTGATCCCAGGCCGGCGGTCGTTCTGCATTCCTCGAGATTCGCAACCGGCCTCATTTCGGTGGATGGAACCGTCAACGCGGGCGACGTGGCGACCATCACCGTCAACAGCAGGACGTACACATACACGGTCCAGGCCAGCGATACCCTGCAAACCATCGCCAACGCGATCGTGGCTCTGCTGGGGCAGGATCCCCAAGTCGAGGCGTACCCGACCAGCACCTATACACGCGTCGTATTGCAAGCAAGAGTCGCCGGCTCGGCCGGCGAAGGGATTCCGTTCAGCGCGAGCGTCAGCACCGGCGCAACGCTGATCCTCACGGCGGAGGGTCCTTCAGCGCCGGGCGGCGCCACCGGCGTGGCGTTGTGCTGCGCGAGCGCGGGTGGCACGCTGGTGACCAAGGACGCACCCGCGGTGCCTGGCGAAACCATCATCGTGTACGCCACCGGATTGGGCCTGCCCGTCCTGACTTCGGATGTGCAGCCCTACGTCCTGACGGGCGTCACCTATCAGGGATCGGCCGCCAACACCCCTAAGCAAACTGTCTCGTCTCTGGCCGGCGGCAAGACCGCCAACGTTCTGGCAGCGGGCCTGGCGCCGGGAATGGTCGGCGTATATGAGGTTCATCTCCAGTTAAACACCAGTCTCCCAACCGACCCGCTGACCCAGTTGACCATCGCGCAGAACCTGTACGTGAGCAACATCGTCACGTTCCCGGTGAAGGCCACCCTCATACCGTCCGCCCTGACGTGTACTCCGGCATCATTATCTTCGAGCGGTACCTCCAGTTGCACGGTCACCTTGAGCGTGGCGGCGCCTACGGGGGGCCAGACGGTAAACCTGTCCAGCAGCAACTCATCGCTTCTGAGCGTGCCCGCGACGGTGACTGTCGGTGCCGCGGCCACGACGGCCACGTTTACCGCCACGGCGGGAACCATTACGAGCAGTCAGACCGTGACCATCACCGCGACATTGAACGGCTCCTCGGCGACCGCCTCCATCTCGCTGGCGCCCTAACTCATCTTCGACACTTTGCCATTCAAAGTCATCGTAACTTGCTGATCGCACATAGCGCGGGGTCGTGTTACGCGGAAACCTAGTGTCACGTGCTTCTCACATTATTTCCATATATTCCTTGTTTCTTGCATGGAAAGG
>JAIQFT010000119.1 GCA_020073185.1 Terriglobia bacterium | reverse complement strand
TAGACGACATTCCTGTCCTGGCGTCTAGCTTCCTGGAACAAGCGGCAAGGCGGATGCATTGTGCCACTCCAGCTCTGACGCGGGAGCACCTCCAGGAGCTCACGAGCTATACGTGGCCCGGCAATATTCGCGAGCTGCAAAACGTCATTGAGAGGGCGGTCATTTTGGCGAGGGGCGGAACACTGCGTATTGCTCTGCACCAAGCAGCCAGTCCTTCCGTGGCAGGAACAGAACGCCAAGCTCCTGTTTCAACCCGCAAGCAGTTTCTCGAACTCGAACGGCGGAGTATCCAGGAAGCGCTCCTAAAGTGCGGCGGAAAGATCTATGGCGCCGATGGCGCTGCCGAGCTACTTGGCATGCGTCCGACCACTCTCACTTCGAAAATTGCGGCACTGAGGATCAAACGACGCTAGATTTCGGTCAGTGCTGCCTCCGTGGTGGATGCGTGAAAGCGTCGCGGGAGTCTGAATCTCGGATCGGGCCGGCGCCATCACCAAGGAGGCTGGCGGGGCGCCGGCCCGTGGCCTGAGACCCGCCGACTCGTGGTTACCTCGATTTGGTTACGAAAGCTCACTGACCGGCGTGTTATCACAAAAACCTTCCATCTCGTGATGCCCCGAGAGGTCCCCTTACAGTACCTTCGGAGCAGGAGGGATTTATGGCTTGTGCGGCTGCAGCGATTCTCTCGGTCCCAATCTCAGCGAGGTTGCGGGTGGTGCCGCGGCGCATTCGCGTCTTGACCGTGGACAGTCAGCAATTGGTGCAAGAAGGCTTGGCCGCCATGATCAATCGGGAGCCGGACATGACGGTCGTAGCCACAGCTTCGACCGGGGAAGCGGCCTTGACTGGTGTGTGGCGGTACAGGCCTGACGTCGTGACGCTCGATCTCCTCCTGCCGGACATACCGGGGGAGGAACTGGCCCGGCGCATCCTGGCCGACTTTCCACAGACACGGATTGTGGCGATTACCTCTGCTCGGAGTCACATACGCGCGCGGCGTGCCTTAGATGCTGGCATCCACGGATACTTGTCGAAGGCGGCGCCGGTCTGCGAATTTCTCCAAGCGATCCGTCAAGTGCAGGCCGGCGCGCGGGTGATACCGGGTCCGGTGATGTTACAGGACGCCGACTACCGGCCGGAGGGGGCAGATGGAAACGCTAGAACAAGCGAAGTGCAACGTGGCCGACCTTCACTGGCTGGCAACCCTGCTCACGGGGTCTCGCGAAACCGCCAGCGACGTGACAATTCAAGCCCTGTATCCGGTGGACGAAGCGAACGCCTTCTTTTCCACCTGGATGGATGCGTGGTCGAGGAGGATTTTCATCGCCAAAGCACTGGCTGCGGTGCGGGAAGATCTTGCTGAGTTTGCCCGCCGCACCGCGTTGAGGCGCCCCGAAAAGTCCGAGCTTCCGCCGCGGTCCTGGACGCTCGACGACGAAACCACAAGGTCGGACCTGGAACGGGCGCTGCTTCTGATTGACGTGTTTCCACGAGCCGCCGTCCTGCTGCTGCTATTTGAACGGGTGCCGTTGAACGACGTCGCGATCCTCTTGGATTGCGAACCGGACCTAGTCCGTAAAGCGCTGGCAGTCGGTGCTCGGGAATTGACGGTCAACCTCGCCAAGTTGCAAGGTGCGAAACCCGTAGTAAGCGGATCAAGTACAAACTGTGAGGACCATCATGTCACTTCAACTGAAATTCCATTTTAGTCTCTTCGAACGCCTGGGCATTCGCTGGTGCCGCATGATGCACAATTCGCCGATGTGGCCCATGCGCGGGCATTACCGTTGCCGCACCTGCGGCCGCAACTTCCTTATCGCATGGGCGAGTGCGCGGGCGGCCGAGCCGGTGCAGATCTGGATCCGGCCGGAACAGCGTGTCACCCGACACGCAGCCTGACCCAGGAAAGGGCGGACAGCGATCAGCAACAATGAGAGCATTACTTGCCGCTCCCTGGCGGTCGCGTTTTCGTATCAGAATTCGCACCGCGTGTGAGCAAGCAGTCCAGCTTTCATCCTTCTCACGCGGCCTTTCGCAAGATTTCGCGGCGCGAGCGCAAGTGCGGCGCCAGCTTCTTCTTGGAATTAAAGACTCTCCACTGCACGGTGCCGATGGGAATGGCTTGAGCGGCGGCGATCTCGTGGTATTCCCACTCCTCGACGAAGCGCAATGTCATGGTCTCCCTTTCCTGGTCATCGAGAAACTTCATCCAATCCTCGAATTCTAGGGTCGGCGCGAACACATTGCGGTTCGCCGCCGGGAGAGTCTCAGCCATGTCCGTTAAGTCGACCGCGGGAACCTGGCGCGAGCGTTGGGAGAAGTACCGGCAAAGTGCGTTGCGCGCCACCTTAAATAGCCAGGCGCGAAACAACTTGTGGTCGCGAAGCTGTCCCGCCTTCAGGTAAACCGTGAGCATCACTTCCTGCGCCAGATCTTCGGCGATGCCTGTTTCGTGCCCGCGCCGGCGAAAGAATGCAACCAACTGCGGCGAAAAGATGCGGAATAGATCGGCAAACGAGTTCTCGTCGGCTTGTTCCAGGAATCGTTCCGCCACATCGCGCTCTTGCGACTTCGTCGCCGGTTCCCTGATTTCCACGCTATCTGTGATCTCGACGTCCACTACCCTACTTTGCAGGATTCGCCGGCCCGGCACGAAGGTGAAGTCCTGGGAACCGATCGCCACGCCCTCGGTGTGGGCACCACACAACTCGGCGCAGGCGCGGACGCCGGCCAGGTGTTGCGGGCGCAGCCCTGGCTTCTCACGCTTTGCCCGTGCGTCGAAGAAATGGACCGGCCGCTGGAGCACCGCAGCAAGCGCCGTGGCGAAACGAACGATGGTACCGCTGCCCGAACCCTGCGCACCATCGATCTGGATCATCTCGACTCCGGTAGACACAATAGCCCGCCTTCCACGGCGCATAGTACCACCAACGACAAGCGCGGTCGTAATTCACATCCGTGAATACGCGGCGCTCGTGCGCGGCGACCGAGCCGGCGCGGCACCGCGTCTGCGGCGCTCCGGTGG
>JAIQFT010000118.1 GCA_020073185.1 Terriglobia bacterium | reverse complement strand
GTCGCAACGTCGCCGACTTTCAACTGTTCCGCACTCGCGCCCTTCGCGTCTGCCGAGAGATCATCCAACTTGGTGATCGTGATCTCTCCCAACGGCAAATAGGTCTTGCGGATCACCTGGGTTGACGCCGGATCGGTGATTTCGCGATCCAGTCTATGCACGCTCAAGCGAGTTCCGACCGTCAAGCCCGCGGCGGCGCCGGCGTTGAGGATCACCTGGCCGTTGTCGATCGCCGCCACCAGTATTTCCCGCTTCATTCCGTCGGCGCGCGCGAACGGCGCGGCCTCGGCATATACCAGTGTGAGCGCCTCGCCGTAAGAAATTCCATCGGCACCCGCGCGCCGTTGCGCGGCCTCGGCGAAAATCACGGATTGCGGATCAACGTTGATGCTGCGCGCGGCCCGGCTGAGAGCGGCCCGCATGGTATCTTCCTGGTTAATCTGCGAAACAGCTTCGGCGAATGTGACGTTGCGCTCCCGCGCGCGTTCTTTGGCAGCCTCCGCGATGGCACCCGATCTGACGTCGAGCGCGATGCTGCCGCCACATGAATTGAACTTCATTGTGTCGTTCTCCTCAGCCGTCAATTCCTTCATCGCGACGCCGAACTCGACACCGCGGTCGATAGCGCGGCGTCGTATCCGCTCCGCGAACGCCCCCGACGCCGGATCAAGCTTTATGCTGCTGGTTTGGTTGACGTGCCGCATTGCTCCATGCTCCTGTTCGCCCAGAAAGTCGCCATCGAAAACGACGTGCGCCGCGCTGGAACTAAAGTTGTTGTTGAATCGGACCTCCGCCAATCCCGTCACTTCGGGAGGCATGGCCCCGAGAAAGCCGATGTGCCGCAGGTAGGGAGTACCCGTGGCCTCGAATTTCGGATACAGCGCGATCGACCGCTTCTTGAACAGCCCCCGGCTCACCATGTCTTCAAGCGCGGGCTGCACCTGGCGCAATTTCGCCAGCAGCGTGCCGCCATCGGCTCTCAGTTTTTCCACCCAACCAAACGCCGGCGCGTTCATCTCCGGACGTCCGATCACGACGGGCGCTTCATGCAGGGACGGATCGTAAGACGAGGCAATCGCGCGAAGATCCTGCTCGGTGAACTTGCCCTTGGCGCCATAGTCGCCGGCGCGGAAAACTTCGAGCCACTGATCGGCCAACGTGCTCACGTTCGTGCCTTCCCGTCGTGCTTGGTCTCAGACACCTTTTTTGCCTTCCGAGGGCGGTCCGACCCTCTCCTAAACACCCCCTAGACCGCGCTAGGTTGACTTTGTGACACGTCACGCGGTCCGGGGTGGTACTCCAGGGCCACTGTTACATTCTTGGTGCACCTTTTTTAGGATTTGCTTGCTTTCACGGCCGCAATGTGGGCCGCGAATCCACTGACCTTTCCGCCACCCGCCTGGCAAAACCCGCCTTGAAAAAAGGACGCACGCCGGCTGTACCCGGATTCCATCGCGCGGCGGCGAGGAGGCCGATACCACTGCGCTTTGCTCGCGGAGTTCAGGCGCGAGGAGGAACTCGGCGGAGCCGGCGTGCGTCTCAAGGAAGGAGGAACCATGGGCCGAACAACGATCAAAGAGATTTCGAGCGCGGGTTAGCGCTGGCGCACAACCGAAGTTCAAGATATTTGCGAATCCCGCGCTGCCTTCAATTCCAGAGCGGAGTGCTTGAGGACAAAAAAATACCCGCATGGATTGGGACGACAGCCGCGCAACAATCCAGATTCGAGGTAGCGGCGCACGGTCTGACCGCAGCAGCCCAAAACTTTGGCGGCCGCACCGGTAGTGATTAGTTTTGCATCCGCTGCATCGCTGCCTTGCGTTTCGTTCTTCATGGCACGAGAGCGTGTCACGATCGCCGCGCATGCGCTGTGATCCTTGGCTGCTGGGCATCAGGCTAGTAACGGCGGCGGCGATGGCGGCGATCCTCATCAGCGCTTCGCCTCGCCGGCGTCGATTGCTTCGTCCAACTTGTAAGATGTCTGGCCAATCACGCGTGCCAACACTCGCCAACCGCCGACGCCCCGGATGACCGTCCCCGGCTTCTCTAACCGCGTCCATTCTTGAGCGGCCTCCCACCACTGCGGTGGCACACCATTCAGGACAATCACCTCACGAAGGCTTCCGGCCTGCTCAAGTTTTTCTAGATCAATCCTGTGCAACCAGCCCGTGTAGCATCGCCCGACCGGATAGAAGTCGTTCGGCTTGGTAGCCTGCGCCAGAATCATTTCACCGGTGAGCTTGCTCGGGTCCACCACGGAGTTATCGAGCAGCAGAATCTGTCGGCCGGGAACCAAGAGCTGGAGGCCAAACTCAACCGGCCCCCAAAAACAGCACGTAGCGGACAACTGTCGAACCGACTCGGAGGGCCACGGCACCCATCTTTCGATCGCCTTGGCAGGCGCGCTGGAGGGGCGCGCGATGAACTCGGAATATTCCGACTTCAGTAGGGGAACGTTGACCACGTCGGCCGCAGGCGCGCGCCTTTTTTTCTCAAATTCCTTCAGCGTCGCCGCCACCTCGGGTATTAAGCCGCCGAGGGCCTCCAGATCGACGCCAGCCTTCTCCCAGAAGTGTATTGCGTTTCCGCCCTTACGGCCGGTCGCGAGCTTTGCGAGCTTGACGTACATTTCATTCGAGGGCTTAGTTCTCCCGCTTTCCCATTGCAGGACGGAAATACGTTTGATCCCGAGTTGGCTGGCTAGCTCCTCTTGGCTAAGTCCGAGCACATCCTGTCGGAGTTTCTTCACTTCGGGGTCAGGTTGCCCGGTTTCCTTGGTGCTAGCGGGCTCGGCTTCCCTCACTCCCTTACCGGGTGCGGAGCGATCCTGCGTCTTTTCGGGCAATGGCGCGGCAGTCGGAGATGGGGCGTTTTTTCTTGTTGACATTACCATTCTGCCTACCGTAGTCTTAGCTACGTCGGCCTGCCTCCCGTTGTTCTAACTATAAGGGCGGCTGATTTGGGCCGTCAAGGCAAGAGTCATGGCTGCAATTGCCGGAACTGGCGGGATTGAACGGCGCAGTAACCCGCGAGCGGACTTCGCACTCCGCGAGATTCTGTCCGACAGCATCCGCCGATCGGGAAAAAGCCGGGAAGACGTTGCGACGCTGATGAGCCAGCTATCCGGCACAACGGTGT
>JAIQFT010000117.1 GCA_020073185.1 Terriglobia bacterium | reverse complement strand
CGAAACGGGCCGTATGCCAGCGATCCTCCTGCCTGCCTTCTGCCGCGCTGTTGGTGACGACCGCGCGCTCCGATTCTTGATCGGCGAAGAGCTGTTGAGGATTCTGGAACTCGGCGAGGCCGCCGCAGCATTGCTTGGCGAACCTTCAGCGCTGGCGAACGCAATCGAGAGGCGGCGCGCATGAGGCGACGCAAGCCATCATCGAAGCCTCGCACCGCGCCGGAGCGGCTGCTTGCGATTCTTCCTCTGCTCCAATACTTCTGGCAACTGCGAGCCGGCTGCGCTATCACTGTTGTGTTGTCGAATGGGCGAAAGGCGGGCACGTCGGAGACAATCGCCGCCGACATCGCGCTTCAGTGCGGCGTGTGCCTACGCTCAATTTGGCGCTGGTACGACGCTTTCAAACAGGCCGGCGGCTGCGCCGGCTTCGCCGCACTCATGCGCCGGAAGCGCTCCGACAAGGGAAAGCGGCGATACTTCGACGAACGCCCGTATGTCGCGCAGCTACTCGCCAAACTAATCTTCCGAAAAAAACTCTCTGCCAAAGCCGCCTATGACTCGATCAGCGGGCACATTGCCGAGCCGCCTTGCTATCAGACCGTGTGTCGAGAATTGAAGCGCGTTCGCGCGCAAGCGCGCGCCGCGCGCCGGCGCCGAAAGAGAACGCCATGAACGACACTTGGTTGGGCATCGCGACCGTGATGCGCGTCACCGGCGATGCCGAGCGCACCGTGCGGCGAAAGGCTGCCAGCGGCGCCTACGCCTCTCGTTATCAGCGTCGCAAACGCCGCGGACGCCCCCAGCTCGAAATTGCGATCTCATCTCTCTCCGCCGACGCGCAGACGAAATACGCACGCCTTCAACTGGAAGCCGCGCAGTGCCATACGCTTGTTCCCGCCGATCCCGCGCAGCCCAGCCATTCGCCTCTCCGGTGGAAGTCGATGTGCGCGCCTGGAGCGCCATCCCGGAAGAGCAGCGCGCCGAGGCCAAGCGGCGCCTGCAAGTAATCACGCCGCTGATCGAGTGGCAGGCAGGACACAGACTCGCCTACACGCTGCGCGACGGATCGGCCGTGTGCACAGACCGTGACATGGCGCGATACCTGGCCGAGCAGAACTCCGTCTCGTATGCAACTCTCTGGAGATGGCGCGGCGCATTTAAAAAAGATGGCATGGTCGGACTGGTACGCGAGCGCCGCGCCGACGCGACGCGCTCCAAGTACTTCGAGACCCACGCCGAGGCCGCGAAGTTCGTCCTGGCGAAGTATCACGAGCTGGGGCAATGCTCGCCCACCGGCTCTCCCAACCTGGCGCTTGTTTACGACGAGTTGCGCCGCGAGTATTCCCGCCTCTATGGCGGTCCTCATCCGATTGGCAAAACCACGAGTGGCCAGACGCGCCTGTGCGAATGCCATCTTCGCCGCCGTCCTGTCAGTTATCCCACGGTACGAGCCTTCCTGTCCTCGCTGCCTCCGGTGGTGCGCGATGCCGCGCGGCTTCCCCGCCAGAAGCACGATGCCAAATACTCGCCCTTCGTGCTCACCAAGATGGCCGAGCGGGTTAACGACATCTGGGTATGCGATCACCGCGTGCTCGATGTCCTCAGCTACAACGATTATTTCAGCGGCGCCGAGTTTTGGCGCCTGCTACGGGTTTGGGTGACCACCATCGAGGACATGTGCTCCCGCGTGGTTTGGTCAACTTGCTGCGCGACGCCAAGCTGGCGCTCGATTGCCGGCGCCCTGCGGCTGGGCATGAGCCGCTTCGGAAGGCCGCGCGTTTTCTATATCGATAACGGGAAGGACTTCAAAAAGGTTGGCGGCGCCTACGTGCGCGAGGCGCAAGACACCGACGAAAACGGCCGCATCGTCGCCGGCCAGATCACCGAGAACCTACTGCAGCGTCTCGGCATCGTGCCGCAGTACTGCCTGCCTTTTCATCCGCGCTCAAAGTGCATCGAGAGTTACCACGCGACGGTCAGCAAGCGTTTCGATGTGATGTTCGGCAAAGGCTATGCCGGCGCGAAGCCATCGTTGCGTCCCGATCAATGCCGCGAGGCCGAGAAGCGCCACCACCTGTGGTTGGACGGCAAATCGAACGAGACGCCGTTTCTCCCGGCGTCGCATGTCGTCAAACTGATGCACGCCTGGGAGGAGGAATACAACGCTTTCCACATCCACGACGGCTACGGGATGAACGGCCGCGCGCCCTACGACGTCATGCGCGAGCTGCTGCCGAATCCCGAGCCGGTGGACATCGTCGCCATCGAGCCGCTGTTCTGGGCGCATGAGCCGCGCACCGTCGGCAATTGCACGGTGCAGATCAACAAGCAAGCCTACGAAGGCGAAAGCGAGCACGACGCCGCCGCCATGTATGGCGCCAACGGCACCGAGATCGTGATTGCCTACGATCCCGACAACCTGGATCGCGCGCTGGCCATCGCCGGCGGCAAGATCATTGCCCGGCTGCATCGCCAGCCGCGCGTAGATCGCGGACTGCCCGGCGAGCGCTCGCCGCAGACTGAAGCCGAGATCAAAAGCAAGCTCCGCATGGGCCGCGCCGCGCATCGCCAGATCGACCGCTTCTGGCACGGCCCCACCCCCACCCAGATTGCTGCAGGCACAACCCGCCAGCCGGGATTCCACCGCGCCCATGTACACCGACGATGCCGTCAGCGATATCCGCGCGCTGATGAAGAAAGGAGGCGCGCAGTGAAGCTGACCGACCCGCGGGCAACCGCGCCGCCGTGCTGAAAATGATTCGCCTCACCTTGGCGGCTCGCTCCGCGGTGCTGGTGTTCGACGAATCGCAGCATCTCGATATCGCTTGCCTGGAAACGGTGCGCGAACTGCTCGACCTGGCGCAGATCGGGATGGTCTTCATGGGCTCGCACGAGCTGGAACGCAACTTCCTGCTCAACGCCGTGCGGCTGGAGCAGTGGAACTCGCGTTTCTATGCCGGCGAGCGGCTGCCCGGCATGACCGACCAGGAAGCCTCGCGCGCCGCCCTGGAAGAGTTGGGCGAAGCCGCCACGCCCGGCGTGATCAACAAGCTGCTGGCGCACTCGCGCGTGCCTCACCTGCGCCAGGCGCCCGGACGCAAGAAGGCGGACACCTACATCTCGGCGCGGCGGCTGTTCAACATGATTCACGAGCTGAAGTTCGGAATCGAGGAAGGCGGTGCGGAGTGACAACTCAACCAATTTCGGACGGTCACTTGCGGGCGCTGCACACGCTGTTCGGCATTTATGCGGCGCGCTCGCTCGACCTCACCTCGTCTGACCCTCGCCGAGTGCGCCGATTCGTCGCCGCTCTCCCCGGCCGCGCAGCCGCCAGGGCGCCGAGGCTTGCGGGCTTGAAGGACGCCGCGCCTATCCGCGCCCGCCGAGCATCGCGACTGCCGAGGATCTGGCGCCGCTCGACGAAATGCGGCAACGGTTGGGCTGGTCGCGCGAGGCGTTCGATGCCTGGCTTCGCGGGCCATCGTCGCCGGTGAAGAGTTCGGCGCTGCGGACGCTCGCCGATTGCAATCGTGTGCGGTGGGCGCTGAAAGCGATGCTGAAAAAAGCTGGCTTGTGGACGCCGAGCGCGAACCCCACTCAGCGTGCCTCAGAGGCGGCGCCACCGCGCGCCGCGCGGAGGCGAACAATGAAGTCGAATAGGAAACCAAGGAGTAAGAGCCCCGCCAGGAGGCTCCATGAGACTTGTGTCGATCGTTACTTTCGGACTGTGCGCAAGGCGCTCGCAGCCATTAACGCGGCGTGGTTTGATGAACCCGATTTACCGGATGACGTGCATAGAAGGTTTCTCCCGACGCAGCTGCTGCACAGCTTTGAGCTTACGTGCTTCATTTCGGGCACGGTTTTCGCCGCACAAAATGCGGAGCGCGTACACGGTGTCCCCACCAGTCTGTTAATTCCCTGGGCGATCTATAAGCGCGAGCCTGGCTGGGACTATCGCACTCTCCGCCCCGATGTGGAGTCCTACTTCCTGCGGCTCGCGCAACGCCTGAAGAACGACAAGTCACTCGGGCCGGCTCTCGCGGTTGCAAGCGATCCGGTCGCCTTCATAGAGGAGTTGCGCCAGAGCAAAATCTGGGGCGATGGTCGGATGGAGGGCAAGGAAGACGTGCTCCACTGCATGGAAGACTATCACCTGGATCAACTCAATGTCGCGCCCTGGGCGCCCGGCGCGCTTCCCCCGGATAAGAGTCAGATGCTTCAATTTCGGCACTCGCTTGATCGCGTGATCGAGCTATGGCCGACGGGACTCGTGAAGAGAAATCTGCTGCCGGCTAAAACGGTGGAGCATATCGACTTCGCACACTTCCTCACTTACGCTGTGCTGCCGGCGCAAGAGGCACAGCGCGCGACGGGTGTACCGGCAAGCCTTTTGATAGCGGAGGCGGTGACGCGATTCGGCGACGACGGGTGTTACATCGGTGTCCTTCCAGACGCGGACTTTAATATTGGCCGCGTTGGGATCGATGCGTGGTTTCTCGCCGTGGCGAACCGGCGTGCCAAGACGGTGGCGCTGTGGCCAGCACTCGCGGCCGCGGGCGACCGCGCCGCCTTCATCGAAGAGATTCGGAAATGTAAGGATGTGTGGGAACCTACGGTCCGCGGCGACATCCTACAACTGCTCACCTATTACGGTCTCCAGGACTGCGACGTGCCGCGCCGGTAGCGCGCCGAGGAGGAATCGTGAACCGTTTCGCGCTGTCGATTTTCCTGCTCGCTACTCTTGCGGTGGGCGCCCAGAACGCGCCCTCGCGGAAGTTGTTCCAGGTTGGCGCCACCTACGAGCAGATCATCGCCCGTTTCGGCCAGCCAATCCCAAGCCAGTTTGTTCCCGAGAAATCCGGTGCTCACTACTTGCGCCACGGCCGCAAGAGCGACTACCTGGCGCGCGTGATCTATTACGTCGATGATTCGCGCTCGCGGATTCGACCGACGCTGCGCGTCGAGGAGGTACGCTTCAAGGTCGATAAGCACATCACGGTCGGGCAGGCGCTCAGCGATCTTCCCGAGGTCCGCGAGATCTGCGCCGAAGGTTGTTCGCTCACACAGGGCAATTACGGCTCGGGTTTGCAGTTGTGTCCGGGCTCGCGGGTCTCCGACCGGCTGCGCCCTCGCTTCCATGGCCGGCCGGTCATCACCATCTGGAAGAAGGACGACGGCGATCCTGACCGCAGTTGGTCGCAGCAAGAGGCCGAACAAATCGCGGTGTGGGCCTCGGGCCGTGATGATATCTGCGACGGCAAGAATTTCGGCACCTGGGCGCCCAGCATGGAGTGATCG
>JAIQFT010000116.1 GCA_020073185.1 Terriglobia bacterium | reverse complement strand
TCAACACAAAGCAAGGGCGGTCTACACGGCAGATTCCGATTATGTGTTCGCTGGCGATACTGGCAAGCCTCGATGGGCGGGCATCCTGCTCACCGACCACATCAAACCCGCAGCCGCCGAGGCCAAGATTGGCAAGGTGGGATGGCACACGTTCCGGCACTATCTACCCTTCCTGACTATGTCTTGTAATCGCTCGCCAGCCTAATGATTACGGGCCGATGCATGTAGCGGCATCGACATAGTATTGACTCCTCAACCCCGTACAAGGGGAGAAAAGAGTCTTCCGTGAAATACATCATCGATAATCGAATAATTCTGTCGCGAGCGCCGGAAGGGCCGCTCGCGGAATACATCGTGCGCTTTGAAAGGGCCATGCGTGGGCAGGGGTATGCCCGCTATTCGCTGTACCGGCAGGTTTTGCTTGCGGCGTGTTTCAGCGAATGGCTTAGAAAACGGGATGTCGCACTACGCGGCATCACCTCAGATCATCCGCAGCAGTACTTGCGTTACCGGGCTCGGAGGGTGCGACCGAGCCGAGGGGACGCTGCCGCGCTCCGGCATCTGCTCGATTTTCTGCGCCATGAGCACGCGATTCCCACGGAGAAGAAAGTGTCAGCTCGTCCGCTGACCTCTGCGGAGCGCTGTGCCCAGGCCTACGAGCAGCACTTACGGGAAGCGCGCGGCTTGGCCAGAGCCACGATCATCAACTACGTTCCGTTCATTCGCAGTTTTCTGAAGGACCGCTTCGGCGGCGCTCGGCGGCGCACCCGCCACTCTGTCGCACCTGTGTGCCCGCGACGTCGTGGCATTCGTACAGCACCTGGCACCGCGCTTGCACCCGAAGCGAGCGAAACTCCTAACCAGCGCGTTACGTTCCTTCCTGCAGTATGCGCGCTATCGCGGGGAGGTAAAGCTGGATCTAGCGGCTGCCGTCCCCATCGTGCCTAACTGGTCGATGTCATCGATCCCCCGAGCGATTGGAATGGACGCAGTCCGTCAGTTGCTGGCCAGCATCGACCGGAGTACGGCGGTTGGCCGTCGCGATTACGCCATCCTGCTCCTGCTCGCACGCTTGGGTTTACGTTCAGGCGAAGTGGCGTTTCTCGAACTCGATGGGATCGACTGGAAGGCGGGGCAGCTGAGCGTTCGCGGCAAGAGTGGTCAGCGCAGCGACCTACCGTTGCCCGTGGAAGTGGGTAAAGCGATCGCCGCGTATCTGCGGTATGGACGGCCACGATGTAGCAGTCGGCGCGTGTTCTTGCGTGCCAGAGCTCCCGTCTGCGGCTTTCAAGGCGCCTGTGGTGTTGGATCAATCGTACGGCATCGCCTTCAGCGGGCCGGTGTTGATGCTCCTACTTACGGAGCCCATCAGTTTCGGCATGGATTAGCCACCGAGATGTTGCGTCAGGGCGCCTCGCTTGGTGAGATCGGTGAGTTGTTGGGTCACCATAACCCTCAAACCACCAAGATCTACGCGAAAGTGGATCTCGATGCCCTGCGAACCCTCGCCATGCCGTGGCCGGGAGGTACGCGATGACCACGCTTCGTGACGCCGTAGGGGAATACCTGAAGTTGCGCCGCAGCTTAGGATTCAAATTGCATGAGACTGGCAAGCTGTTACTGGCCTTCGTCCAATTCATGGAAGAGCAGCGCTCCTCCTACATCACGGCCCCGTTGGCGCTCGCCTGGGCGCAGCAATCATCGACCGTGCAACCCGCAGAATGGGCGCGCCGCCTGAGTGTGGTGCGCACTTTCGCGCGCCATCGGAGTGCAACCGATCTGCGCACGCAGATTCCGCCGCCGGGCTTGTTGCCCTTCCAACCGAAGCGGGCGCGACCTTACCTGTACTCTGCGGAAGAGATCCGCAGCTTATTGCGCGCCGCCCTCCGGATGCCCTATCGGTATAAGCGCGATAAGCTGCGACCGCAGGTTTTTTATTGTCTGCTCGGACTGCTGAGCGTTTCCGGTCTACGCCTCGGCGAAGCACGCAACCTCGAACTGCAAGATGTGGATCTGGAGGCGGCGGTGTTGACGATCCGCGGCGCCAAGTTCGGTAAAACTCGCCTCGTACCTTTGCATGCCTCGACCTGTGCGGTGCTGGCGGACTATATCGCCAGACGTCGGCGCCATTGGGTGGGACGAGTAGTGTCCTCTTATTTGTTCGTCTCCAACCGGGGCCATCGATTGGATGGCGGAGAGATTCATCGAACGTTCTATGCGTTGTCTCGACAGATCGGTCTGCGGGGCCCCTCGGACAGTCATGGCCCTCGTCTGCACGACCTGCGTCATCGCTTTGCGACGAATACCCTCGTGCAATGGTATCAGTCCGGTCAGGATCCCGAGCGGCGACTTCCCTTGTTGTCTGCCTACCTTGGCCATGTGCACGTCGCCGACACCCAGTGGTATTTGGAAGGCTCCCCGGAACTCATGCGTGAAGCGATGCGGCGGTTAGAGCAGCGCTGGGAGGGTCGGCTATGAACACCTCCCTCGGCCTGGCAGCGCTATTGGAGCGTTTTTTCACTCAGCGCCTGATGCAGCAGCGTCAGGCGAGTCCTCACACCGTCAGTTCCTATCGTGACACCTTCCGTCAGTTCCTGAAGTTCACCGAGCAGCGATTACACAAAGCACCGTCGCAGCTAAACTTCCAGGAGATCGATGCACCCTTGGTCATGGCGTTTCTGGATCATTTGGAGATGCATCAAGGCGTCAGCATTCGGAGCCGCAATCTACGTCTTACGGCTCTGCACTCTTTCTTTCGTTTTGCAGCCTTCGAGGCGCCAGCCCATTCCGCCCAGATCCAACGTGTGCTGGCCATCCCCAGCAAGCGTTTTACCCGAACCTTGGTTCAATTTCTCACCCGCCCGGAAGTGGATGCCTTACTGGCGGCTCCGGATCAGCGCACTTGGTCGGGCCGCCGTGATCACGCCTTCATTTTGCTGGCCGTACAAACTGGCCTGCGCCTCTCGGAGATGAGCGGACTCCAACGGCAGGACATGATTCTGGGAACCGGTGCCCACGTGCGGGTAATTGGAAAGGGGCGCAAAGAACGCTGTACGCCCATCGCCCGATCCACCCTCGTTGTCTTGAAGGCCTGGTTGCGTGAGCCCCAGCGAGGTGACGGAAACATCCTGTTCCCCAGCGCCCGAGGTGAACGACTCAGCGTCCACGGCGTGCAGTACTTGCTGAACAAGCATCGCATGACGGCTTCCCGCGTGTGCCCTTCGTTGAGAGACAAGCGGGTCACTGTCCATCGATTGAGGCACACGACGGCCATGGAACTTCTCCAAGGGGGCGTCGACCGTTCCGTGATCGCGCTGTGGCTGGGTCACGAGCGTGTTGAAACTACGCAAATCTATCTCGAGGCGACGCTGGCCATGAAGGAGAAAGTACTGGCGAAGACCTCCCCTCCGCACGGACGACGGGGGCGCTATAAACCGGGCGACCGACTCCTCGCCTTCCTGAGCGATCTGTAACCGGCCTAAAACTATGTCGGGTAATGTCAGGGGCCTTGCCCACGCCGAACTGAATTCTCCAGGCCAAGTCTGCGCAGGCTCTCAATTACCCGACATAGTTAGGAAGGGCATATAGTGTCGACTATGTCTCTGAAGACATAGCCGGCACAGCTATGCCACGCACCTTCTGGAAGCCGGCGCCGATCTGCGTACTATCCAGTTGTTGTTGGGCCATCAGGAATTGAAAGACACGATCATCTATCTGCACCTGTCGCAGCGTCATCTGCATGCCGCCATCAACCCGCTGGACCAGATCGAGCTTCGCGCTTATGGCGAAAAACCGCCGACGGAGGATGAAGATAAGTGACGCGGCCACCCTGGGAGGTGGCTGATGTCATCCGCAAAACCGGAAGCAAGTTCCTGGAATGCTATCGCCATTCGCTGACGTGGGCGCAGGTCAAAGTGCTCACGGCTATCGTGCGCTGCCGTACGGCGGCCCTCGGCGGGCACCGTGACCAATGCTTACGCTGCGGCTATCAAGCCATCTCATATAACTCGTGCCGAAACCGGCATTGTCCGAAGTGTCAGACCAATGCGCGGGAAAAGTGGCTGCACCAGCGGCAACAGGAACTCCTGCCGGTGGACTACTAGCACCTGGTCTTCGGCATCCCGCACACGCTCGTGCCGCTGGTCTGGCAGAATAAGAAGGTCCTGTTCACCCTCTTATTCGAGGCCGCGGCGGCCACCTTGCTGGAAGTGGCGGCCGATCCCAAACATCTCGGTGCGGAGATCGGATTTCTCAGCATCCTGCACACCTGGGGACAGACCTTGCAGCCGCACCCCCACCTGCACTGCGTCGTGCCGGGAGGAGGACTGTC
>JAIQFT010000115.1 GCA_020073185.1 Terriglobia bacterium | reverse complement strand
CTGGAAGGACATCTGGCAACTGAGAGCAATCCTAGGAAGAGGAGAAACAGAAAAAGCTGCGACTAAGCAGGAGGTCGCGTAACATGATCCCGAGCGCCGCTCTTCAACCTCCAACTAAAAGCGGGACACTCTCGCTGCCGTGGCGCTCAATCTCAAGGGCAAAAACAAGCCCAAGCCCAAGCCGAAGCCCCGGCGAGCCACCAGCAAGCGGGCCGGCTAGCTTCATCATGCCTCCGCGTCCTCTGAAGCCTTTTCCGCAAGCACAACAAAACAAGCTCTAGATTCTCCTTCCTTGTCACAGACATCTCGCCGTCACTCCGGATATGCTTCTCGATGCGCTCAGGCGCAAGTTGTCGTGTCCTTACAGGCACCATTTAGTTCTTTGACAACAAATCGGCCAGTCATCGAGGCTTTGAGATTTTACTCAACGGTTAACATCGAGCTTCACGGTAACCGTGGGTTACCCGACGGTATACCGTGCATAAGTTGTTGATCCTACGTTCCGGCATGGGGAGGGTGGTCTTTAACACCTCTTATCCAGAGTTATTACCGTTTAAGTTACCACGTGTAGTGCACCGCGTACGTGATCGTGACCTCGCCGTTCGCCGGAATGGCCACCGGAAACTCGATCTGGTTCGCGTCCAGCTTGCGGTAATCGTGGTTACGGTTGCTGATCTCCCAGTTGGCGCAGCGATACAAGTGTTCGACCGCGCGCACCGACACCGTTTCCTTCTTGTGATTGCGCAGCTTGATCTCGAATGACTCGTCAACCGTGTGCCTGTTGCTGTCCACGCGGTAATCGACGCGTCGGCGCTCGCCCACCACGTCAAACGCGTTGCCGGTGTAGAGGCGGATGGTTTCGTCGGTCGGCGTGTGGTCGATCATGTTCTCGCCGGTGAATTGCAGGCGTCCATCCTCGTCGCGGCGATAGAAGCGCATGCGCCCGCGGGGCAGCGCGATGCCGAGGTGATTCGCACTGGAATTCTTCAGCTCCTGCATCACCCACACCTTCGGGTTCGACTGCGTCCCATAGCTGGGATCGTTGCGGATGTTTTCAAACGACCAGCCGCGATACTGGTTCCAATTGATATTGGCGCCGTCGTAAACGTACAGCCGCTGCGAATGCACGCCGGTGGCGCGCACGAATTCCACCTGCTTGGTCTCGTGATCGCGCAGCGTGACCGCGCGCTCCAGGGTGTAGAGGTGATATTCGTCGAAGGAGCGCTCGGTGACGGCAGGCTGCATTCTTGCATCCGCCGATTTCGCCATGGCCTCGTTCACGACCATGCCGGACGCCATTCCAGGAACGAGCTTGTTGACGTCGCCGGCCATCAGGCGCACGCGGGCATGCTCAAAGGTCTTGCCGCTGGTGTTGTCCATGGTGACCCAGCCGATCACGTCGAGTACGTCGCCGGACTCCTTCACCCCATCGCGCGCGGCGCGTGCTGGGGACCCCGACTCCGGCGCGACCACGTTGTAATCGGCCTCCCAGCGCATTCCGCCCGACACGTACGACAGTTCGGCATCGAGCTTGCCGGGCTTGTCGGTGGCCAGCAGCCAATGCAGCGTCGGCTTGAGCACGGTATCGCTGCCGAGCGCGGGAAACAGCGGCTGTCCGGGCAGGCCGAACTGCAGGTGTCCCTCCACCTCGATGATGGGTTGCGCGTTGCCCTGCGCGTACTGGCCGTTGCGGTAATCGTAGACGCGCGGCACGTAGCCGCTGCGGATGACTTTGCCGGCAACGATCTTCTCGGGATTGACGCGGAAGTCGATTGTCTTGCCCTCGTACATGGAGAGCAGCAGTTCCTGAGAGACTGGATCGTTGCGGAAGTTCTGCTCCAACACCTGAAGCTGGCGGTGGCCGAGCGGATCGCGCAGCATCACCGAATCGGGCTCCAGGAAAGCGGTGGTGTCGGTGAAGCGGATGTTGTTGACGCCGGGCTTCAGGTCCAGATCCAGCGCTTGCCGCACCACGGCGAAGTTCTGGTTGTAAATGGTGATTGCCGGGCCGGTGGCGCCCTCGTCGGCTTGTTGCGCCGGGCTGGCGGTAACCAACGCCGCGCCTACGAAACACATGGCCAGCAAAATGACTGCGGTGATTGCGAACTTGCGGTTCATGTTCTCTCCTTGTCTGCTGCAGAGAGAACGCGCAGGTGCGCGCAGCTTGCGGGCGGATTGGGTTACGTTGGTAATGACGGCATTAACTTTCCGGTTTTCTACTTTCTAGGCAAGAAGAGAGCAGCTTGCGCTGCCCTCTCGGAAACAGACACTACAAACTCGAATGTGGGCCCGGGAACTATCGCCTCCAGAAACTCAAGCTTTCAAGTAACTGCCGATCGAAATCTGCCCATGGAGAGCTGGCGTGCCGGGCGCGCCCGCGGTTATGCGACGATTGGGCCGGCGCTAGGGTCAAGAACACGTCATAGGCCCAGGTTTCTGACTGCAGACCTGCGTTGATCTTGGCGCGATAGCGGAATTCGTTACCGTACCGGTCTTTTCTTCTCGACTCCCGGTAGTCGAGGCTGATGGAGTAAACGCCGAGGGATGGCAGCGGAGAGAGTTCGTTGGGTTCAGAGATGCCGTTGTGGTTGGAATCGATCCAGAGGCGCAGCGAGGCGAAAATGGCGTCGCGGCTGTCGATGACACCGTCGCCATTGCCGCCGTTTTCTGGTTTGTCGTACTCGGCCAGAGCGAGGAACCCGTTCTTGAGCGGAGAGGGCGGCTGCGGCGTGAAGTTGCCAAACAGCTCCGTAGCATTATCAATCTGTCCGTTACCATCTCTGTCCAAGGCGAGAAAGGCGTTGTGAAATGCGCTGTTCGTCCACGAGACCTGCTCCTGCTTTCCGTCCGCATTGATGTCGAAGAGAACGCCGGAGGCGGCGGAAGTAAGGTGGAATCCTGCGCCCGATGCGTCAATTACGAGGGGGCATGGGTCTTCCAAGCACTGGCATGTGTCGGCATCCCACCCGAGCACACAGTCGTAATTGGGCTCACAGTGTGGCCCCCCGAGGTGGCACCGGCAGTTGGTGAAACTTCCACCCCGTGCTTCGCAGTCATCGGATGCCGAGAGGAACTGCTCCTGCGTTAGCTCGCAGGCCTCGCTCGAGCTGCAGGTGCAGACGGCTTGGTCCCATGTTGCGGCACATGAGTTTTTCGCGGAGACAAATTGATCAAAGCTCATGGAGGAGCTTTGATTAGCCAGGCACTCATCTGGCGCAGTCCCGACAGCGCTTGATTGGGTTCCAGTGCAGATACCCGGATAGTAGCCGTTTGCCGCCTTCGCGGCAGATATATCGCACGGCGTCGGGCCATTGGGCAGGACGCTCGTATCGTTGGTTGGAGCGCCGAGGATCATAATCGTGCTCTTAGAGGGACAATACACACCGCAGTGACCCAGCCCAAAACTGTGACCGATCTCATGTGCCATGACTTGACGGAGAAAGGTAATGTCTGTGATAGCGTTGCTGAGATAGGTATATGCGTAAGCACGGATCAGGCCACCAGTTTGAGGTGGACCTGTGCCACCATTACCACCCTGCAAAATGTGGTTCTGCACAAGAATCTGGTGAACTGCGCATTCTATGCGGCTTTCTGAAGAACCAGGAATTGGGTCTTGGTGGCGGCCAGCCGCTGCGCCTTGAGCAGCAGGTAGTTCAGGTCGCGGTAGCCGCGGCCACGACGT
>JAIQFT010000114.1 GCA_020073185.1 Terriglobia bacterium | reverse complement strand
CCCAGAAGGCGAACACCAGCGCCACGATGCTGATGCTGGAAAGCACCAGCGTCGCCCAGAACCACCGCCGTCCGTGTTCGCTGTCCCGCACGGAACCTCGCGCCCGGGGCACAAAATCACCCTCACCGGTCAACTGATGTTCCTTCGCCGGGCGCACACGGGTCAGTGACCCATGTCACGAGCGGGTGTGAGGAGTGAACGGCCCAATAGGGATTGAATCCGCGCGATGGACTTCGTCGTTGGTCGCCGGCCGTTTGCGGCTGGACCCAGTGTTGACCGCCGAGCCTGACGAACGACTAACGACCAACGGCTCTTTCCTTACTGTCCTGAACTTGCCCCCGCCCCGCCCTTGAGTTCGATGGGCCCGCCGGCAAACAGCGTATTCGCGCCCTTCTCCAGCGCCAGCTTGTTAAATGCCGCCACGTCGGTGCGCAATAGCTCGTTGAACTCCGCCAGGAACACATCCAGTTCCTTCTTCGCCGCCGCCACGTCTTCCATCACCAGGGGCGTCGGCGCCTGGTTGTAGGGCTGCGAAACCGCCCGGTACGCGCTTTGCAGGCGGTCATGGAAGCGCGCCAGGTTATGCAGCCGCGCCATCGGGTCGTTCACCCCGGCGGCATTGAACACTTCGCCCTCCACCGCCTTCAGCTTGTGCTGCAAAGCGCGCGCCTGCGCCAGAACCGGCCGATATGCGGCGTTCTCCACCCCGATGTTCTCCGCCTCCGGCCCCAGCAGCCGCAGCGCGGTCGCGATCTGCGATTGCAGGCTGTCCATGCGGTTCAGCGACTCGTTGGTCGCGTTCATCCATTTGCGCAACTCCAGCGCCTGCTGCAACTGCGCCCGTCCCGCTTCCATGTCGAACGGCAAGCGAGGATCGGACTCCACTGCGACTTCTGTGTTCTCGGTCTTCCCCGCCGCCGTCACTGTGACCTTGTAATTCCCCGGCAGCGCCGCCGGCCCGCCCGGATTGAAGAACTCGTTCTCTTCATCCGGACGCCGCGCCGAGTTCAGCCGCTTGGCATCGTCATACCGAATGTTCCAGGTGACGCGACTCAGTCCCTGCTTCCCCGGCCCGTATAGGGTGCGCACCACCTGCCCATTCGCATCCGAGACCACGATCTTCACCGGCCCGCGCCGCTGGCCGCGATCTTCGGCGGCCTCGCTGGCGGGTTGCTCTTCTTTTTCCGGTCCGGCCTCTTCCGCGCGCGCCGCCTCGGCGCCTTGCGAAGGCGCGCTCGCCTGGTGCTGAGGCTGACCGCCTGCCGCCCGTGTACGCTCCGCCGCGCCCGGCGCTGGCGTCTGCGTGCCCGGTTCGATTGCCTTAGCCAGGTAGTACGAGATGATCACTCCGGTCGGCGGGTTCGGCGCCGAAAAATCTCCGCGCGCGCTGAATCCGTGCTTCTCGCCCGCTCGCATCCGCCATTTCACACCCGGCTGTGACGAATACAGGTGGAACTCCTTACCCAGCACCTGCGCTGTCGTCTCTTCCAGCGGCGTGATGTCATCCAGCACGAACAGCCCGCGCCCGTGCGTGGCCACGATGAGGTCATGATTCGCCTGGTGGAACTTGATGTCGTAAATCGGCGCCGCCGGGAAATTGCCTTTCATCGCCGTCCAGCGCCCGCCTTCGTCGTACGAATAGAACAAGCCGGCATCGGTGCCGAGCACCAGCATGCCCTTTTGGTTCGGATTCTCGCGCACCACGCGCGCCGGATCGTCCCCCGGCAGACCGCTGGCGATGGAAGTCCAGGTCTTGCCGAAGTCATGCGTCTTGAAAACGTACGGCTTGTTGTTCTCGACTTGGTGGTAATCCAGCGCGACATACGCCGTCCCTGGAGCAAAGGGCGAGACCTCGATCTGTTGCACGCGTCCCCACTCCGGCACCTTAGGTGGCGTGACGTTGGACCACGTCTTGCCGCCGTCGCGCGTCACCTGCACCAGTCCGTCGTCGGTGCCCACCCAGATCACGTTGGCATCGCTCGGCGACAGCGCCATGGACAGGATCGTGTCAAACGTCTCCGCGCCGCTCATGTCCAGCTCCACCGGGCCGCCGCTGGCCAATTGCTTCGACTTGTCATTGCGCGTCAGGTCGGGGCTGATCGGGTTCCACGTCTTGCCCGCGTCGGTGGATTGGAACAGCACGTTGCCCCCGAGATACACAGTCTTCCAATCGTTCGGCGCCGCCGCAATCGGTGAAGTCCAGTTGAAACGGTACCTCAGATCCTTGGGCGCCATGTCGGTCACGCCATGCAGGTACGGCCGCATAAAATCCGACGTGCCCGTCGTCAGGTTCATGCGCGTGATCGACCCATTCTGCGAATCGGCGTAAATCAGGTTTGACTTGCCTCCCGCGGGCACGATGTACTCGCCGTCGCCGCCCACCGCCGTCCACCAGTCCGCGCCCACGATCCCGCCGCGTGACAAGCTGTTCGAGGGCCCGCACCAGCCGTTGTTGTCCTGCAATCCGCCGCACAGCAGGTATGGACGGTTGTCGTCGAAGGCCACCATGTAGAACTGCTCGATGGGAATGTTGTCGAGGTAGCGCCAGGTCTTGCCCGCGTCGGTGGAGACGTACGCACCGCCGTCGTTGCCGTTGATCATACGGCTGGGATCTCTCGGGTCAATCCAGAAGGCGTGATGGTCCACGTGCACCGTGCGCCCGATCACCTGTGCCGACTTACCGCCGTCGTGCGACTCCAGCATCTGATACGACAAAAAGTAGATGTGGTTCTCGCTGTCCGGTGAGACGTACAGCGTGGTGAAATAAAAGCCGCGATTGATGTAGCGGACATCGGAGCTGACCAGCTTCCAGTGCTCGCCC
Organism: Terriglobia bacterium; assembly: GCA_020073185.1. Lineage (NCBI taxonomy): Bacteria > Pseudomonadati > Acidobacteriota > Terriglobia > Terriglobia bacterium. Next base: position 1,538 of record JAIQFT010000114.1, on the reverse strand, counting down.
AGGTCGGTCGAGTCCCACAGCGTGCCCTTCTTCGCCTCGATCAGCGCGTACACGTGGTTGCCGTTGCTCGGCGCGACCGATAGCCCGACGCGCCCCAGTGGCCCCTTGGGCAAGCCCTCGCTCAATTTCTTCCACGTCGTCCCGCCGTCGGTCGAACGATAGATTCCGGTCTGATTGCCGCCGCTCACCAGCATCCACGGAGAGCGCACGAACTCCCACATGCCGGCGAACAGCACCATCGGGTTCGACGGGTCCATTACCAGGTCGCTCGCGCCCGTCTTGTCGTCAACATAGAGGACCTTCTGCCATGTTTTCCCGCCGTCGATGGTGCGGAAAACACCGCGGTCCGGGTTCGGGCCCCACACGTGCCCAAGCACGCCGACATAAACGATGTCCGGGTTCGACGGGTGCACTACGATCTGCGAGATCTGCCCGGCGCTCTCCAGGCCCATGAATTTCCAGCTTGCGCCCGCGTCGGGCGAGAAGTACACGCCCTTTCCGGTGACCACGTCATTGCGCGGGTTCGCCTCGCCGGTTCCCACCCAAACCAGATTCGGGTTCGATGGCGCCAACGCGATCGCGCCGATCGAAGCTGTCGGCTGCTTCTCGAAGATCGCCTTCCAGGTCAAGCCGGCGTCGGTGGTTTTCCACACTCCGCCCGCGGCCGCGCCCACGTAATAGACATTCGCGTTGCCGGGAATTCCCGCCACCGCCGCCACGCGCCCGCCGCCCGCCGCCGGGCCGAGGTTGCGGAACTTCCAGTTCTCCATGATGTCGGGCGTTTTCGTCTCCGCGGGTATCGGCGCGCCTTTCTGCGCGCCCGCAACGGCAGCGAACAGCAACCACGCCAAGGTGGTGATGAATACCTTCTTCGTGAATGATGTGGATGTCATCTCTGTGCTCCTGCGAGGAAATCCTTCAACATGCAAACCGCCAAGCCTAACGCAACTCGCGCGGTGTGCCAACCTACAATGTGGGCGCGAGTTACTTCGATTACTCAACTAAGATTCGTTTGCTGTGGACTTCGCTTTCGTGCCGAGTTCTAATGAGGTGCTGGACGGGGGAGTCATGGACACGCAATCGGCGAGTCCGGCAGCGGACCGTAAATCTGGGAAAGTGGTTAGGGTTTTTGTCAACTATGGTTTTGTTGAAGCTGACGACAACCCGGAGCATGATATTTACTTTAAGACCTCATGGTTCCGAGGATCGCCCCCACTCCGCGAAGGTGAGCCCATAACCTTCCAAGTTCGAGCATTCGAGAACGACCGAGAGGCTGCATTTAACATCAGCCGCGTTAGCGAAGATCGTTCAGAAAGACCCTCCCGAGATGCGCGTCCAAGAAGCCGGCTTCCGAGGACGGGGCGACTTTTTGATTGGGCCTACTTCGGCTATATGCCGAATCACTGCTGTCCGGTTAAGTTGCAAGGTGATGGCTGCAAGTAGTAGCTGCGCAATAAGTTGAAGCCATTTCGGGCTTGCCGCGATTCGAATGCGAGGAGAGTACACAATGGCTCATGAATCAGGGCCGCACCGTCTTC
>JAIQFT010000113.1 GCA_020073185.1 Terriglobia bacterium | reverse complement strand
CCGAATAGGTGTACTGCACATCCATGTTCACCACCCCGGAGTACCTGGTGGTGGTCCGGGTCAACTGTACCAGGCTGTTGTACTGAAACGTGTTCAGCCGGTTCGTTCCCACATCCTGCATCTGCTGCATCTCCCCGGCGGGCCCGTACTGCACGTTGTTGACCAGCGTGGCCGAGGTGTCCTCCTGCGTCATCCCCGCCGCCCGGCCCAAGTTGTCGTAGCTGTAGTCGTACACCGGCCTCGGCACGCGTTTCCAGCCGCCGAGACCGTCCTGCACCGTGGTCGATGGGTACGACACCGAGGTGACTTGGCCTTCGTTGTTGTAGGTGTACGCCAGCGCCCCCCAGGTGTAGCCGGACAGTCCACCGCTCGTGACCCCCACCTGCTTGCTGGTGAGCAGACCCGCCGAGGTGTACCCGTAAATCTCCGTCACGTGCCCGTTCGCGGCCGCCGCCAGCCGCCCCCAGGTGTTCGGCCCGCTGCCCGCATAGTTGTTGTCGTAGTACAGGTTCACTTGCTGGGCGGTGTCTTCATTGGTCCCGTTCGGATAGTGCCGGATCTGCGTCAGCCGCCCGTAGGTGTCGTAGCTGTAGGCCGTCTTCTGGCCTTTGGCATCCAGCCGCGTGGCCATGCTTCCGTCCGCATTGTAAGTGTAGCTCACCGTGCCGTTCTCCGGGTTGGTGGCGGAGAGCAGGCGCTGGGTGGCCCTATCGTAGTTGAACCGATAGTTAGCGCGGCGCGGGCAATCGGAGGCCAAACCCGTCCGTTGTCAACGTGGTGGTGAGCACCTTCCCGTCTGGCTGCCGGCAGAAAATCATGAGATTAAAACGCACAGTCGGTTCGTTGCCCAGCCCGGCTAGCTGCTTGTTCAGAAGGAGAAGTCCGCTCGGCACATCTGCGAATTCTGCTGCTCCACCAGGCGGGAGCGATGTGCATGATTCGTATTTGATGGTGCCAGCGTCATACCAACTGGACTGGACAACGTGTGTCCAGCTCCCATCGGGCTGCTTGGCTTGAACGCCAAGCACCGCTACGCGAGTCGTTCCGCGGTCACCGGTCTCGGACTTCGGAAGGTTCACCGGCCCTCCCGACCGGTTCGTAAGCCGAACATCAAACTTCAATTTGAAAGCAGCTACATCCGGATCGTCTGCACGATAGGGAGTAGCCAGCGCATGTTGAACCTCGGCCCGAACGGGTTGATCGGAGCTCAAGGCCGGGACGGCTCCGAACAAAGCAGCGGCCGTCAAAACGCGGCAAAGGACAGCAATTTTCCGTTGCATCAGTGATAGACCCCCTGCGCGTCCCTCTTATAACAGTGATCCAACACGGCGTGCGAGTTCGCTCCGTTCGCAGCGGCATCGACGTCGGCTCCGAACATCCCCATTTGGTGCCCCAGTTCATGGAGCAGCATGAATCCCTGAAACGCCGACATGTTGGCGAATGTAAACGACGTCTGGACGCCAGCCGCGTTGGGCATTCCAACGGTCACAGTGCCGTTAGCATTGAGCGCTGCGTTGAAGAATGTGCCGGTCGTGTTGATCATTACGTCGGTCAAGTCGATTGTCTGGGCGCCGGTACCCGGCCCCTGCGGTAGCACTACCAGTCGATACAGCGTGCTCTCCAGAACGTTGGCAACCGCGAGGGAGGGGTCTTCGTCACCGCCGGCATAGAAAGTGGCACAATCGACCTGATCCGTGTGACTGAGAGCATTGTTCAGCCCATTGGTTAGTGCCCGCATTTGCGCTGGGGTGTAGTTGTTCCCTGCTGGCACCTTGGGTTGGACCTGAACGAAGCCACCACCGCCGCCTCCGCTGCCAAGAAATTGCGGGTATTGGCTTTTGAACATGTCCAGCTTGTCCCAAGGTGTTGGAATGTAGGTGTAGCCGTTGTCACCCGGGGCGGCACCGCCTTGCGCACCCGTGAGAAGTTCAGTGACCGTGACAGAATAGCACGGCGGGTCGTCATTCGGAGAGCAGAACCCCGACGGATCGGTCTTATTTATTGGATCTCCCCCAACATAGGCTTATTTGTTCCAATTCTGCGGTATTACAAGCGCATCACTTGACAGGGATGGGCGGGGTATACGACGGCAGTCAATGTCTCCGCAGGGCAGGCCGCAAGACCCGCCCTCGCGACCGCGAAGAGAATGATCGCCCGCTGGAGCGCGCTATCTGAAGCGGTCCAAGAGGCCAAGGATGTTGCTCCCATAGTCGTTTCGGAACTTTCCAGTCTTGCCGATCGTCGCTGTGTGATAGTCCGGAGACTGTCCTGCCTCATACCGGTTGATCTGTCCTCGCGCACCTGTATCTCAAGATACCGCTAACATCCACTGCGCATTGTCGGAGGAGAGCCCCGGAATCGCGGCGGCTATAGCGCTCGTTGCGGTGGTGAGGTTGCCCACACCCCAAGCCGCAGCTGACGCCAAGTTGCTAGCTGCGTCGACGCTCACCCCGGATGTCTTGCTGACTGTGATTTGAAATATCCCGACTCCGACCCCGGCACCATCTGCCTCATTCTTATTGACAGAACATAAAGCGAATCCTCGATCGCCATCACGGAGTCCAGTGCTGTGAATGTGAAGTAACCATCACCTGGCCAGGATATTCGTACACAAAATCCGTCATGGGAGCAAAAACCGCTTCTCCTTCCAGCTTGAAGACGTATAGGAAATCGATTTCTCCGCCCATTGGTTGGCGTTCGCCCCGGAGCGCCGCAAACTTCCACAATCTCATATTCTCCTGAGCCGCCTTCGCCAGTACGGGTGGGCCTGAAATGACTCGGACCTCCACTACGGCTCCGCTCGCATCCAAGCTGACTCGCAGGCTTACTTTGCCGGCAATGCGAGCCTGAAGCCCTAAAATGGGGTACCTCAAGGCAGGGATCCGCGTCGGAATCCACGGGCTGTCATCGGCACCAAGCAGTACCGCAGCCGCCAGAACGATTATGACAAGTAGCGCTCTCATCTTGTACTAAACTGCCTCAGAGTCTTGTCGCAATTCTGCTCGATCAGCTTGTCGTTGTCTTTCCCAGCTTTCTTGTTGTTTAAGTCCGGCTGGAAATCTCTCGCGTTAAGCGCATGAGCGAGCTCGTGCAGCAGAATAAACGTCTGCGCCCTCGCACTGCCGCCAGTAAGCTTGCCTTGGTCGATGGTGAAGTCGCTGGAGAAAAATGCACTCCCGTCGTTGATGACAATCGCAGCATCGCCTGGCGACAGCGACGTCCCACCTGAGCCGGTGAACGCCGCGATGCTAGTATCAAAATTCGCCACCCCCAGCAGTTCGTTCGAGAGCAGATCAGAAACGTATGATCCGAGGTTGTTGCCCTTGCTCTGTAAGAACTTCAGGCAATCCGTGTCGATATCTCGGACGACATCATCCAGCCGGTTCTGAACCTTGTCGAAGTCGGCCCCGCTCTTCTGGAGGCGAGTCACCTGGAGAGTGCTGGCTTCGCCCCCGCCACCTCCGCCACCACCTCCGCGGCCGGCCCCCCGTGACCAGGAAATGAAGCCACACGAGTATCTGAAGCCAGGGCTGTCTTCACTCCCGCCTTCCCCAAGAATCCAGCCGCAGGAGACAACCCGATTCTGACCTGAAAGATCGTGAAAATTGACGGGATCGTTTCCGACGTAAGCGTACCGGTTCCAACTCCCCGGGTCCGCAGGATCACCGGGTTCGCCTGTATTGCTTTTATATGGATCCGGCGACACAAACCGCCCGATGATACTCGAATAGTACCGGTTCACCGCATAATCCAGCCCCGTCGCCCCGTCCCGCACATAGGTCGCAAACCGCACGTCATCTTCCGCCGTAGTCGTCTCCTGCTCGCCGTACGGATAATACGACGTCACTCGCACCGAGCCCAACCGGTCCGTCGCCACCCCCAAGCGCCGCCCCGCGAAGTACACCGGCGGGGTGCCTCTCAATTGCCCCGCGTATGGTCCTACCTGGTACGGCGACCGCTCCCCCTTCACCCCGTAGAAGTACATGGTCTCGGTCCCGTCCGCCGCCTTCCGGTACACCCGCTTGCCGTCCGGTGCGTAGTAGTACGTCTCCACTCCGCCCCCCACTGTGGCGGTCGCGACCCGGTTCTCCACATCGTAGGCCAGCGTCGTCCCGTTCGGCAGCCAGGTGATGTTCCCGTTCCCGTCGTGGATGTAGCCGTTGATGCGGTTCGTCGCTGAGTCGTAACTCGCATATTCCGCCGGCGCCGTCCCCTTCGTCACCTGCTGCGACCGCCGGTTCCCGAAACCGTCATAGGTGAACGTCAGCCCCCACTGCGGCCCTACCGTGGACGCCGAGACCAGCCGCTGCAAGCTGTCGTACTGATAGGCCACCTGCTCGCCCGTCACATTGTCCTGCGACTGGGTGACCTGCCCGTTGTTCTGCGTCGCCGAATAGGTGTACTGCACATCCATGTTCCAATCAACGGCCAGAAGAACTCCCACACAGAAACGTCAAAGCTAAATGGAGTCTTCTGGAGCAC
>JAIQFT010000112.1 GCA_020073185.1 Terriglobia bacterium | reverse complement strand
TTTTCCCAAAGTGCTGAGGGTGTGGTAGCTTCGCTTCAAGGCGGTTCTCCTTTCGTTGAGAAAGTTTCCAACCCGACTCTATCAAGAGCCGGGTCGAGAACCGCCCCTCAACCTTCAACTATGGATGGGACACCCTCGCATTCCGGGACAAATCCGACCCAAATCACTGTATCTTCTTGCAGGCTCGAAGGTGTTCAACCCTGGGGACAAAGTGGACTGACCATCGGGCTTACCGGCGGCTGGCCGCTGGGGACAATTGCGAGCGAATCAGCGATTCGATCTGATTCAAGACGGCCGGATCGCACTCAATTTCGATGTGAGCTTTTTCGAATGCCCAGGCGTACCAGGGATACCCGGCGCAATGCACCGGATTCGCTCCATAGTCAAACCGGAAGCTCTCTACGAGCTTGGTGCGCGCCGGATCGGCGGCCCGAATCTGGCTCCGGCCATGAAGGAGTCCATTGGACTGGTAGAGATTGACGGCGTGAGCAACATTGACGGGGATTACCGAATCGTTCTCCCCCGGCTTTGCAACACTGTCCACCTGGATCGTCAACAGAACCGGGATCCCGTCCGTTTGCAGCTGCCGCGCCAAGGTGATCGTTTCCGACCCGCCCCAGCTATGTCCATAAATGATGATGCGGGCATCCTGCTTTTCCTGGACCGAAAGTGTCCCGTCGCGGTCGGCGTCCAAGAGCCGCCGGACTTCCTGGTAGGCGCTCTTGCGGCGGTGATTTTCAAAAACCTTCACATACACACCAGAAGGGTATTCTTCTCGGATGCGTGCAGCGAGCTGGACAGGGCCATGGACGAGGTCATCATGCCTGATGAATCCACCGACAAAACCGATGACGATGGCCGGAGAGCGTGGCTTCGCGCCGGTCGTGGAAGAAGTTGCAGGGGTTGCAGACGCGGCGACCAAACGCGGAGCGGGCTCTTGACCCGGGGCCACGGCCACCGAGAGCAAAAGCGTGAGGCAGATGCAGATACGCATGACTCTGAGGTAGGGAGAATCGTATAACAAGAACGCGCTTAGTGCGGGAAGAAGGTGCCGGCGCAGGGGCCGGAATGTTCAACTGTTCGGTTGCAAGTTCAAGGACAAACGAGGCGCGGTACCAAGATCCAAGCCCGCGTCCTGACGAGGGCTCAATAACTTCCGCCGCTGGGAGTGCTCACGGTGGGTTCGCTGGCGGCAGGCGCCCCGCCACGGTCTGCGAAAATCGAACTTTTCCTGCCGGCATCCTGCAAGAGCATCCAGTCGTTCTTGAATTCCAAGATCGATTCGCGGCCATGCTTGGGACTCTTCAACACGCGTGCGACGCGTGCCAGCAGCAACTCGCCGGCCAAGCGGGAATCGGAATCCGAAGAAAGAATATTGCTCGCGCTCAGGCCGAGCCGGGGAGACCCGTCCGCGTCCGGGAATTCCGCCCACAAGGCGCCATTCTCGTCGACAAGAAAAGTCCCCGCTTCATCTAGACGCTTAAACACGCGGTTCAGGGATTGGCGGTCCGGAATGGTCTCGTGGTGGACGGAGTCGTCAACCGCCGCGTCGAAGGCCTGGCGATAGGCCTTCCATTCCCGGGGATCTCCGATCGCGTCGGCACGCAGCTCGCGCTCAAGTGATGAGAGCTGCCTAGCGCGCGCATCCTGCTCGTCGGCCTTGGCGAGCCGGATCTGATGCCTGATCTCGGTGATCTCGGCGGTCGGGTATTTCTCCGCTTCGCGCTCCGGGTTGAACCGCCCCGTGAGCACGTAGAGAGCGGTTACGACGGGCAAGGCGTGTGCCGCGAAAACGGCCATCGGCACCAGCAGCTTCTTGGAGTGGTACAACTGCTCGGTCCCGTCGCGCACCTCGCTGCTGCGCTTGATGGTGCCGGGCACCTGAGCAAAGTGCAGAACGCGAAAGTGCGTTTCCGGATGCCGCAGCGCGTAGCGAGTAAACGAGCGCGCGATGGCCTTCGGGCTCGTCATCCCGAAGTCGTTGAGGTAGTCGGTCCTGGCGGCATGCGGAAAGTAGGTGTTGATAACGTGCTGCGTGAAATCCGCACAATTCCGCGTCACTCCGTTGAAGTGGTTTACGTTGGGAATCGAATTGAATTCCGCAATCAGCTTGCGGTCATCCTCCTCCGTGGTTTCAGCGACAAAAATGTAGATTCCACGGGAAAGACTGGCGCCGACCATCAGCCGCCATTCGGCGCTGTTGCTGGTCTGGCAGGATCGGGTGGTGCAGTATTCGGTCAGGTACTTCGCCCGGTATTGATCCTCGAGAACACGCTTGATCTTGGCGGAGCCGAATAGCGGACGGTTACGCGGGTCATCGACGCCATAGAGAAAAACGCTCAGCGGAACGGCGTTCCACTCGAAGGGGTAGTCCTCGCCCGGGTTCGTGTACGTGCTGATGACAGAACCCTGCTCGCCGGGACCGCAGAGGCGGAGCTTGACCGGTGAGTCCGGGCAGATGCGCGACAGATACACGGCGCTGTGCCCCGAGCCGGTAATCCTGTCGACGCTGGTGGCCAGCGACTCATTCAGGACAACTCCCACGTCGCCGTAGGCTTGAGAACTGGCCATCAACACGGCAACGCATGCCAGAGCAAATGAAAAAACGGCACCACGCACTCCTCTAGTTGACACTCTTGACCTGTGGAACATCATGCCCGGGATCCTCTGTCGAAAACCACGCACCCATCATAAGAATGCGGATGAAACTACAGTGCCCAGAATTACCCAATCCCATAACCCCATTTTCTGTCCCTTGTTGCGTGGGAGATACGCTTCGAGAACGGCGGCCAATACTAACCATTCCCACCACTTCACTCCGTGTCCTCTCCTGTGCGAGTCACGCAATTCAACCTTGGTCATCACCATGATCCTCCCATGAAGAGACGCGCCGTTGATGATTTTGGAGTTGGATTGAAACGATTGTGCGTCTCCTTTCGAGCAGGTTCGCTCCGGACACGCACAATGTCCCAGCGGCTACTGGTTACTTGCCTGTTCGGCCCGGGTATACTGCCCGATTTCTTTCAGCAGCGGCTCCGCCGCTTCCGGCACTCGCACCGAGCCATTCAGGATCTCCCGCCGATTGACATTGCCGCCGTACATGGCAGGGTTTCCGCTTTGGTCGGCCTGGACAACGGCGCCATCCAGGCTGACGCCGGCGAACAAGCCCTTACTGCGGGAATAAGTCAGGATCTCCGCATTCATCTTGGCGTCCGTATCAGCGGCAGCATGTCGACCGACCGGGCCCGCGGCTGCGGTTGCATCGGCGCCGATCTTGAACTTATCGCTGAGCAGGCTTCGCAAGCCCTTCTCATTCCTGAAAACCATCACCAGGTCCGTAGACGAACCGCCAATCTGGAAACCGACGCTGCCCCCGCCGAGGGCGACAAACAAGGGACTGCTCCAACCATCCGCAGTGCGGCAGGTTGCTATTCCCTTGCCATAGTTTCCGCCAACGACAAACGCGGCCTTCTTTTCCCCGGGAATGATGGCGATACATTTCGCAGACTCCAACAACTCCTGAGGGATCGCCTTGTCCGGGGTCGCCATGATCTCGCGAAAGACTTCCGTAGCATTTTGGATTCGTTCGATGTCGTCACTGCGTCCGGACCTGGCGAACGCTGAAGAAACCAGTGTCACAGAAAATACAAACAAAACGACTGCCACAACGATTCGCTTCATCATCACCAACCTCCATTTTCTTTGATGCCGCCTGTCTCTACTCTCGCTGTATTGCCAGCCAGCCAAGAGGACGGCGTAACAGCGATACGTCGAGCAGTTCTAGCCCTGTTTGGGGAGGCGGCCTGCTCTGCGAACTGCTCGACATCTTCGCTCCGCGCGGCGAAACAGAAACCCGTACCGAGCCAGCGCCCAACGTCTACCGCGCCTGCGCCGCCATTTCTTTGGGAGTGCTCACGTAGCCGCTGACCTTGCCCTTGTCAACCGCGAAGACGAAAGCCCGGCGCGGGTCTCCACCATCAGCTTGCAACTCAAGAATGCGGATCCCAAACGCAGTAACTACACCCTCAATGTGATCGCGGATGATCGCCTCATGAAGCCAGCACATAGACGCAGGCTACGCTGGCGATCACCAGCCGCGCGGTTTTTCCGCCGCCGGTCTTTGGGGAAGAACCATGCTCAGACGTCTTCTGCTGAGAATCATGCTCAGACGTCATCGGGGGAGAATCATACTCGTGCATGGTGTTTACCTCTCTGTGGTCAGGTTCAGTCAACAGCTTCGAACCTGCCAAAACGTCCCAGTCGGACTTAGTGAAAATGCAGGCCAGATGCCACAATGGCAATGAGAGCTGAAACTGATTGTGGAGACAGGCACTTATTTCGGGCGGCGCACGATTGCACTTCCGCTCGCCATGAAAAACTTACCCGGATGGAGCGATGGCCCTGCATTTCTGTCCCAGTGAGCAGAGGATAAACATGGTAAAAAGTTCCGCCGCCGCTTCCTGCCTTTGACCAGACATCCCCGTGGACTACGTCATTGCCGCAATTGCAGTTATCCATCGGATCGCGAGGTGGCATGCAAAATGCACCCGCATACGCCGAGGTATGTGGACTATGAATCCCACTTACTACACTGTGACGCGCTTTCTGTGGAGTGTCGCTAGCAAGAGTGATGTTTGGTTTCGTCTCATCTATGAGCGTAGCTACTGAGAGTGTCCCGCTTTTAGTTGGAGGTTGAAGAGCGGCGCTCGGGATCATGTTACGCGACCTCCTGCTTAGTCGCAGCTTTTTCTGTTTCTCCTCTTCCTAGGATTGCTCTCAGTTGCCAGATGTCCTTCCAGCCCAT
>JAIQFT010000111.1 GCA_020073185.1 Terriglobia bacterium | reverse complement strand
TACGTCGTGGCCGCGGCTACCGCGACCTGAACTACCTGCTGCTCAAGGCGCAGCGGCTGGCCGCCACCAAGACCCAATTCCTGGTTCTTCAGAAAGCCGCATAGAATGCGCAGTTCACCAGATTCTTGTGCAGAACCGTATTTTCGATGCCACTGCGCAGCCGGCGCTGGTCGAAGTTACGCTTGCCCACTAGGGCTGTCCGGCTCCGCTTTTCCGCCGCTTCTTTCTTGTGGAGGGAGCGGCTTTTTTTGGTGGGCCTCAGAACTACCCCACGTCTAGTGCCCCGGACTCGCGACTACTTGACGATGAGGGATGGGGCAAAAACTGAGCGCCGTGTTAATCGGCACGAGATTTCACGGTAACTGACGGCGTGGCCGCCGTAGTTGGCAAGACCGATCCGAAACATCAGGCGGCCGTGGTATTGAACGGGTCGGAGCAGACCGCGGGATGCTTCTCCGCCGGCGGCGGCTCGCCGCACACGTGGCGCATGAACCTCTCCCATTCGGACCCTGCCTTGGACCTGCGCTCGTGCCAGACGCGGTAGTTCCACCATCCCTCGGAGTCCCACCACTGGGGGAATGTCTCCAGCATCTCCACTGGTATTTCGATCTGGACGCGGCACCTCGGTCTTTCGTCGTAGCCTGGCTCGTCTTCGTCGTCTTGCATCATGTCGCCCCCTCCACCTACCCTCAATTGAATCGCGGATTGTTCTGGCAAACCAGATATCGGGCGTAATCGGGGATTGCTCGGAGGTAATGACCAACCTGGGGAAAGGCTATGACGAGCGGCCCACTGAGCTACCGGACCACAAAGTGCAGATATGAGATCCCGACCCGCATGTGGCGTATCCACGCATCCGGCACCGTAACCGCCACCGCCAATCCCAGTAGCGCGTGCGCGATCCCCAGTGGATAAATGTTCCGATAGCGCCGGAACAGCGAGACAAAGAAGATCGCCGCCAACAGCGTTCCCGCTATCAGCACCGGGTTGGGAAGATGCGCCAAGCAGAACAGCGCGGCCGCCCCCCACAGTGCGCGCTTGCCGTCGCCCAGCAAGTCTTCAAGATTGACGAAGAAAAAGGAATTGAGGATGAACTGTTGCATTAACGCCCAGATGGCGTATCCCGCCGAGTGCCACAGGGGTGGCCGCGCACCGAACAACCCGCGCAGCGTACCCGCTTCCCAGCCGACCAGCACAATCACCGCGGCGACCGCGGCGGCGGCCGGAATCGCAATCAGGGACTTGAAAAATCCCGACGCGCTCAATCCCAGCGCGCGCGGTGGTCGCCGGTTCACCAGGGTCGCCAGCGCGATCCACAGCGCCGCCGCCAGCGCGGCCATGCGCTGTGTCCGCCCGGAAGTCCACAGCGAAACCTCCAGCACGCCGTAGCCGACAGCCAACTGGGTCCATCCCCAGAAACGATTCATCGAAGTTGGAATTAAGTTTACCGCTCCGAGGCGCTGTCCAGAGGCAACATCGGCAGGCTGAGGCATCCTGGTCCGAGTCGGACGTGCCAACTTGGCTAACCGCCGAGGTCGCCGGCTTCGCCACCTCCGCCACCTTCTTCCTCCGCGCCCGCTAGAACCCATCTGCCATCGACAAATGCTTGCCACTCCCAACTCGCGACACGCAACTGGTAGAATCCCCCCATGGCATTCCCAGGGCAGCCCAACATCAAGCTCGTCAATACCGCCGAGTACCGCGAAAGCTACGCCAACAGCGTGCAGGTGCGCGTCAACGTCTGGGACTTTTTCCTCGTCTTCGGCACCCTCCAGCAGCCCACCGAGAGCGAGGTCGAGGTGCGCAATTTCCAGGGCATCTATCTCAGCCCGCAGCAGGCCAAGGCGCTGATGAGCATTCTCCAGCAGAATGTATCGCAATACGAGAAAACCTTCGGCGACATCAAACTCGATCCCCACATGGCCGTACCCGGCGGCGTCAACTGATCGTGTGGCACACTCGCCGCTGAGGTACTTCGCCGTTCGCTAATGGGGCGCGACCCGCTATCATCACCCCGTGCCGACCTCCTCCGCACGCCCGCAACCGGCCAGCGACACGTGGCAGTCGGCAATTCTTTTGCTCCTCTGCTTCGCCGCCCTCCTCGTCACCCACTTCCCTATCCTCCGCCTGCCGTACTTTTGGGATGAATCCGGCTACTACATTCCCGCCGCGCGCGACCTGCTGCTCAGCGGCTCCCCGATTCCGCACTCGACCCTCTCCAACGCCCATCCTCCGCTGCTGATGGCCTACCTGGCCGCCGCATGGAAGGTCTTCGGCTATTCGCCCCAGACCACGCGCGCCGCAATGTTACTCGTCGCTGCATTCACGCTGCTGGGCATCTACCGGCTCGCGCGCCGGGTCGCGAACACGGAAGTCGCCCTCGCCTCTGTCGTCTGTACCGCGCTCTATCCCGTGTTCTTCTCGCAGAGCGCCATGGCGCACCTCGACCTCGCCGCCGCCTGCCTCATCATCTGGGGACTCGGCTTCTATCTCGACCAGCGCACCGTCCCAGCAATCATCTTCTTCGCCCTCGCCTGCCTCACCAAGGAAACCGCCGTCCTAGCCCCGCTCGCGCTTTTGCTGTGGCAACTGGTCGCTTCCGCAATCGTTACTCGATCGTCAATCTTCAATTCCGTTGGAATCAAGCGATCAACCCATCGCCCAATCGCCAGATCGCTTTCCCTGGTGCTTGCGATCGTCCCGGTGGGTGCCTGGTTTGCATTGCACTACGCGCGCACCGGGTATGTCTTCGGGAATCCCGAATATTTCCGCTACAATCTCGCCTCCACGCTCAATCCACTTCGCTTCTTCGCCGCGCTCGCTCTCCGCCTCTGGCACCTGCTCGGCTACATGAACATGTTCCTGCTCACGTTCGCCACCGCGCTCGCCATGTTCCTGCCGCCGCAGCGCGATCCCGGTCGCGCTCGGCGCACCGCCGGCGGCAACGGCGAACCCGAGATCGCGCGGCGCGCTATCGCGCGTGATGTGCAAACCGTCTTCTACGTTCTGATCCTTGTCCACGTCGTCGCGCTCTCGATCCTCGGCGGCGCAGTGCTGGCGCGCTACCTGCTTCCCGTTTATCCGCTGCTGGTAATTCTCTGCGTCTCCACGCTGCGGCGGCGAGTGCCATGGTGGCGTGCCTTCGTCGCCATCATCTGCGCCGGATTCGTCATCAGCGCGGTCATCAATCCCCCCTACCGCTTCGCGCCCGAAGACAATCTGGCCTGGTCCGATTACGTCCGCCTTCATCAATCCGCCGGCGCCTACGTCGCGCAGCACCATCCCGAAGGGCGCGTGCTGACTGCCTGGCCTGCAACCGACGAGCTCTCGCATCCGTGGCTCGGATATGTTCCGCACGCCGTGCCCATCGTGGCCATGGAAGACTTCTCGGCGCCGCAAGTCCTCGCGGCGGCCGACGCGCGCTCGCAGTACCGCGCAGCGCTCGTCTTCTCCACCAAGTACGAGCCGCGCTACCTGCTGCGCCTGCCTGGCTGGGAACGGCTGCAGGAGCGCTTTTTCGGATATCATCGCGATCTTCCGCCCGAACTTATCGCGCGGATGCTCGGCGCGCGCGTCGTCTTCGAGCAACACCGCGGCCAGCAGTGGGTCGCGGTGTTGCAACTCGACACGGTCGAGAACGCGCGCCTGAGAGGTTTGGCGCCGACCGACAAATAGCAACTGACAACTTTTCTTCCGCATCTGACTAAACGTTTCAAGCGGAGCAGCGGGATGTTCTGGATTGTGGCGATTCTGTTGGGAGTGAGCTACGTCGCAGCGCTAACGATGTTGCTGCTCTTATTGTCCAGCACGGCAATGCGCAATAAACTCTCGGACGAAGCCAACGAGGCGTTCCGGCAAGCTCGCTCGAAGCAACACCCCGCTGCCTAACCGCGCTTGCCTGCAGCCTGAAACCCGGCGCCTGCAAGCTGTTCCCGAGCCTCCTCGAAAATTTTCCTGAACATCTCTTCTGTCAGCTTGCCGGTCTGCGTGTTCTGGTTCGACGGGTGATACGAGGCCAGCAAAATCCTTCCGTCCGGCATCGAGTAGCGCGCGCCATGGCCGAACACGTATTCCTTCTTGCTCTTCAACTCTCCGCGGCGGCGCAGATAGTTCAGATACGAATCGAATCCGATCCGGCCCAACGCGACCACTACCTTCACGTTTTTCAATCCCGCAATCTCGCGGTCGAGAAAGGGCGCGCAGTTGGCGATTTCCTGGGGCGTCGGCTTGTTCTGCGGAGGGGCGCAGCGCACGGCGGCGGTGATATACGCATCGTACAGTTGCAAGCCGTCTCCAACCTGCGTCGCCTTGGCCTGCGACGCGAACCCCGTCGCGTGCAGCACAGGGTACATGAAGTTCCCCGACGAATCGCCGGTGAACGGACGCCCGGTGCGGTTCGACCCGTGCGCGCCCGGCGCCAGTCCCAGGATGAGCACGCGGGCGTTGGCATCCCCGAAGCCCGGGACCGGCTTGCCCCAATATTCGTACTCGCGATAGGCGCGCCGCTTCTCACGCGCGACGGTTTGGCGGTGCTGTACCAGCCGCGGACAGCGCGTGCACGTCACCACTTCTTTGTTGAGCTGAACCAACCAAGCAGGCATCGGCGAATGATTTTATCGCGCGCTTCATTGACGCGCTCTGTGGTTTGGCTTTCTATCGACGATCGACAGTGCTTCTTGCTGCAGTGCGGCGCCAGGCCGGCGAGCAACTATTGAGACTTGCAGATTATTGTGACAATCACTCGAAAGCCAGCACTTATTCAACGCCCAGGAGGTGTCATTCCGAGCGCCCGCTTTGGGCGCGAGGAACCTGCTGTTTTTGCGCGTTTTGTCGGTATTTTAGTGCAAAGCAGGTGGCGGGAGAAGGTGGGATGTCGAGGGAGATTGAAGGATAACTGCCGACCAGCGAACAGCTTGCGAGTGGTACTTGGTCGGTCGGCGGCGTTGCTGTCGGTTGGA
>JAIQFT010000110.1 GCA_020073185.1 Terriglobia bacterium | reverse complement strand
AAGCTCTTCCTGCGCCTCGCCGAGCAAGCCGTAGCGGTGGGACCAGCGCCGTACAAGTCGATGGTGAAGGGCTTCGCTAAGGCGACGACGGCCAACCACAACCTATAGGGGCTACCTGAGTGAAGTAGATACCCCATTTCTACAGATTCTCAGCCTCACGCTTTTCGAGAAAACGCCCATTTTATGCGCCCTTCAGACCATCGACGCCGACGCCAATTTCACCCAAAACGTCAACCAACTGATTCTGTTCAACTTTTAACCGGACAGTAGTGATTTCTGGAACCATGCCGGCAATGGCAGTCGATTCTCGACCGCCGCATCGGGTCGCGAATCCGATTAGGATCGTCAAAGAGGCGTAAAGTGTCCACACCCTGGTCATTCCGCTACGCTCAGCGCACGCACGCGATCAAGAGTTCTGCGATCCGCGAGTTGCTTAAGCTCACTCAACATCCGGACGTTATCTCCTTTGCCGGCGGCCTGCCAGCCCCGGAGGTGTTCCCAATCGAACGCTTCGGGCATGCTTGTGAGCGGGTGCTGCGCGAGGAAGGCCGCTCGGCCCTGCAATACAGCGCGACGGAGGGATATACGCCCCTGCGCGAAATGATTGCCGCCAATGTCCCTCGGTACGGCATTGAGGCCGGCATGGAGAACGTCCTGATTACCGCGGGCTCGCAACAATCGCTCGATCTGATTGGAAAGTTGCTCATCAACCCCGGGGACCACTTGCTGCTCGAAGCTCCGACATACCTGGGCGCGCTGCAGGCGTTTGGCGCGTATGGGGCGGAGTACGTTGAAGTTCCCGTTGACGACGATGGGCTGCGCACCGAGTTGCTGGAGGAAGCACTTCGCTCCGGACCAAAATTCATGTACGTGCTGCCCAATTTTCAAAACCCGGCGGGTGTGACGTTATCAGAGGTCGCAGGCATGAACTGGTGATGCTCGCCGAGAAATATGGTACTCCCATTATCGAGGACGATCCCTACGGCCAGCTTCGCAACGAGGGGGATCACATTGCGCCGCTGGTGGTGATCGACCGCGAAAACGTGCGAAGCGACAGAGGCTACAAGTTGGGCAATGTGATCTACCTCAGCACGTTTTCAAAGACCCTGGCTCCCGGCCTGCGCTTGGGCTGGATCGTTGCGCCTGCCGACGTGATCAGCAAACTGGTGCAACTCAAGCAGGGCGCCGACCTGCACACTAGCACCTTTACGCAAATGGTGGCGTATCAGGTCGCCCGCGACGGGTTCCTGGAAGAACACGTGAAGAAGATCCGGGCCGTGTACCGCGAGCGGCGGGACACGATGCTTTCCGCCCTGGAGGAGTTCTTCCCGCCAGGCGTCACGTGGACTAGACCAGCAGGCGGTCTGTTCCTGTGGGTCACGTTGCCAGAAGGGCTCGATGCGCAAGAACTGTTCGAAGCCGCGGTACGGGAGCGGGTGGCGTTCGTGCCCGGCGATTCGTTTTACGCGACCAAGCGGCCGGACTGCCGCAATTTGCGACTGAATTTCTCGCACCCGACGCCGGATCGAATTTGGGAAGGAATCAGGCGCCTCGGCATCGCCGTGACCTCGGCGATGGAGCGGATGCCCGCAAATGAACCAGCTATTCGAGGTTAAAGCCGACCAGGAACGATACAGCGCCTAAAGCAGTGCCTACGATCGCCGCGAGCCTGCGCGCGCAGCGCCGTTGTGATTCAAGCGCTTCGCAAAGCGCGACATGGCGGAACCGAGGTTGCCCAGCACCTCGCCCCACTCGCTCAAATGCTGTTCCCCCGCCTTGGTGAGCGTGTATACGCGGCGCGCCGGGCCTCCGTTGCGCGTTTCCCAACTGGACACAACGTACCGGTTCTCTTCCAGGCGGCGCAGTGTGCGGTACAGCGCCGCCCCCTCGATCTGGGCGTCCGTCAAGGCGTAGTTCGCGAGATTGGAGACGAGATCGTAGCCGTAGGAGCGGCCCTTTTCTTTCAACATCAACAGCACGACAGGCTCCACAAAACGGTACACGTTGCCCATCGCACAGGTGCACGGGTGCTCACCTCCATGACGCGGACAAACAGCATGTCGCATAGACTCTCCTTTGGGTACGGATACCCCACCGCGCATCTAAGTGTAGATTACACCGCTGCGGCAAATCGCGCCTCCTTGCGACACACCAGAACTTTCGATTTTCCGGCAGGGGCAACGATCTGCGTAACAGTGCCGAAATACGCCCGCAATTCCTCCCGTTCATGGCGCAGGAAGTTAACCGCCTGAGCCGCGCCCATCGAAGCGAGGCGCAGGTAGAACAACAGCCGCACAACGGGATTCGCGGGCACATCATGCTCCATCATCAGAAAGGCCCCGTTTGGCTTCAGCACGCGAACGATTTCCCCCAGCGCCCGCTCACGGACTTCACCCTTGAGTTCATAAAACGCATGCGAACAGGTGACGGCGTCGAATACCACCGCGGCAAACGGGAGGCAGCCTGCATCGGCTTCTACCAGAGCGATGTTCGCGAACTGGTTCGTCTTTTTGCGCGCCACGCGCAGCATTCCGTGAGAGAAGTCCAATCCAATCACGTGACCACCGCAGCCGACTTTCTCTTGCAGGACCGAAAGAAGACTAGCCGTACCGGTGCAAATGTCCAGCACCGACCCGCAGCTGCGGGCTGCAACCTGGTCCGCCAAAAACCTCCTCGCCAGCCCGCCCTTGTCCCGGGAGTGAAGCGCAACAAAGCGGTCATAGAACGTGGAGAACACGTCGTAGTATCTTCGCCGGAAGCGTCTCATTCGACATTCCCCCGGTAAGTGCAGTGGTCAGTTTCGCTGCGGAGCATAGCGTTCATTTCTTTTCCTTTTTGACGTGTGCGTCAGCGTACGTTGCTCCAGCCGGACACCAAAACCAGCGGCCCTCGCGATAGACGCGCTGGAGAGTCCCCGTTGCACCGAGGCGCTGCACGCCTTCGTTAGCGTCTTGGAGGCAACCAGCAAACGTGGCTCGCACCTCGTCCTCGGGCAAGGGATGACGGGTGATAACGTCTGCGATTGCCTCCGCGGCGCGATCCTTATCGAGGTTCACGTCCGCCGAAACAGGTGCCAGCACTTTCGCTTTTTCGCCCAGAATCGCTTGCGCCAGCGCCGTCGCCTCCGCCGTGGGCTGGCGTACCCAATGCTCTGCCGTGGCGTGGAAAGGCGTGCTGATGTGCACCTCATCGGGTGAAATGTCGTGAAGTGCCTTGGCCAAATCCAGCAGAGCGGGCTCCGTATCATTCATGTCCGCAACCAGCATCACCTCAACCCAGAGCTTTCCTTTGTAGTACCGGCGGAAGCCCCGCAGACCACGAACGAGCGAGTCGTACGTCAGGTCTGGATGCGGTCGGTTGATGGCGCGATAGATGGCCTCGTCGCCGGCATCGAGGCTGGGAAGCACAGCATCGGCCATCGCCACTTCTCCCTCTACGTCCACATCCCAGAGCAGCGAGCCGTTGGTGATCACCGCTACTGCGATGTCGGTCAGGTCCTTGATTTCCCGAATCAGGTGTCCGAGGTCAATGTGCAATGTCGGCTCGCCCGATCCGACAAAGGTGATCCAGTCAACCTTTTCGCGGCATTCGTGTAAGGCTCGACGGAAATCTGACAGGACGGTTTGCGTGGACCGGTACTGCCGGCGTTCGTTCGTCAACGGGATCGTGCGCCCCAGCTGGCAGTACACGCAGTTCCAGTTGCAAGTCTTATGGGGCACGAGGTCGATTCCCATGGATCGGCCGAGCCTCCGGGATTGTATCGGGCCGAATACGTGCGACATGACATCACCTCAACTGCTGGACGGCTGTGCATTTTCTGAGCCGCTTGTCACTCTGGACGTATCTCGCATCTAAGTGTATATTACATCTAACAGTTCCACAACTTCGTGGACGGAGTCGTGATTGCGGGTGCCTTTCTGGAGTCCGTGCCACTGGGCGTTTCCACCACGCTGGCCGTCATGGCGCACGAACTGCCGCAAGAGGTCGGTGACTTCGGCGTCCTCCTGCATAGCGGATATCGCCGCTTGCAAGCTTTCCTGCTGAATTCGCTCTCCGCCACCGCGACGCTCTTGGGGGCGGGGCTCGCCTACATTGCAGTGGGGCAAACGTCGCGCGCGATGCCGTACCTGCTCGCAGTGTCAGCTGCCAGCTTCCTCTACATCGGCTCGGCCGATCTGATTCCGAGCCTCAATCGTGACAGTCATCCTGCCTCCGGCTTACGCCAGTTCCTCCTAGTGTTGGCCGGGGCGCCTCACTTCGGAATTGCAAAGTGGGTTCTGATCCGCGACGACGATACAGGCGAGATCAAATTCGAGCAAAACACCGGCCTCACCGGCCGAGCGGTGGTGGACATCATGGCGAGCCGCAGCTGCACGGATGCCGTCTTCACCGAGATCGGGCCCGGCGCGTTTGGGCATCTGCAGGCGGCCGGCATCCGCGGCTGGCTCGCTCCCTCCGATGTTCCGGTTCCGGAACTCGTTGAGCGGTTGAGCCGGGGCGAGTTGTCGGCTGTCAATGAAGCCACGCATACTGAAGGCGGCGCACGCCGCCGTGAGCGAAAAGGGCGCGGGTGTGGTTCAGCGAAATCGCGCGGAAGCGGAGACGGCCGTGAACGCGGCTGCTGCGGACAGCAGCATCGGCACCGGTTCGGAGCGCAGACATGAAGCAGCGCAGAAAGCGGGTGCTAATCGCTGACCTCGACCCCGAGGTTCTCATCGCGATCGAAAAGACCCGGGGCGTGATGTTTTGCGTCTGGTCCAGGCGCAGACATGCGATCTCTTCCTGCTGGGAGAACATCTGCCCGACGCGGAATGCGCCGAGATTCTGGAGGCATTGAGACAGAGCGGCAAGACCGTGCCATGCATTGTTATGCAGACGAGAGGCGTGCAGGGAGCGCAAAACGGCTCTCTTCGGCTTCAAGGTGTGCGAGAGGTGATCGGCAAGCGCGAGTACTCCAATATCGTGCGCCTCGTCACCAAATGGATCGCAGGCTCGGCGACGAGTGTCATGGCCGAGGCGGCGTAGCGAGCGCGGAGGTTATATGGCGGCACTTCAAACTACTAACGATAAAAATACTCGCGCCGAGGAGAGGCAGGAACTCCAACGCCGCTTGCAGGCGCAAATGCAACTGGTTCGCTTCAAGGTAGTTGTACTTTCCGGGAAGGCCGGCGTCGGAAAAAGCACCGTCGCCGCTAACCTCGCTGTAGTTCTCGCCGATCAGGGACACACAGTCGGCCTTTTGGATGTGGACATTCACGGTCCGAGCATCCCGAAGCTCCTGGGTATTACGGGAGAGAAGATTACCCCGTGTGGTGGGCGGATGCTTCCTGTTCACGCCCGTGAACGGCTCTGGGTAATTTCGGCTGCATTTCTCATGAAGAGCACGGACGCTGTGATCTGGCGTGGACCGCTGAAATTCCACCTGATCCAGCAATTTCTTTCGGATGTGGCATGGGGCGCCCTCGACTTCCTGGTCATCGACTCGCCGCCGGGTACGGGTGATGAGCCGCTCAGCGTGGCTCAACTAGTCGGCCGTCCGGCCGCTGCGGTGATGGTCACCACTCCGCAGGATGTTGCCGTCAATGATGTGAGGCGATGTGTCACATTCTGCCGGGAGACAGATCTTCCCGTTGCCGGAATTGTGGAGAACACGAGCGGCTACGTATGTCCGCAATGCGGTTCAAAGGCAGAGATCTTTGGCAGCGGTGGCGGCAGGCGGCTGGCGGACGAAATGAAGGTGCCCTTCCTGGGGCAGATTCCGTTGGACGCGCAGATCGTGAGTTCCGGTGATGGTGGGGTTGCATTCGTCAGTGCCGATGCGAAGAGCGCATCGAGAACGGCATTCATACGGATCGTGAATGAAGTCGAAGCGTTCACTCAACAACAACTGACTCCAGTCGGCGATAAGGCTGTGCAGGAGCCGGCGAGTGCGAAATAACCCTGCCTCCGCTAATGCGGTCTGATAGGGGGTGTTATGGATTTGAAAACTGGAGCCGAAATTCAGGCGCGACTTCGCAAAATTGAGGAATACCTGCAGGAGTCTGAATCGGGCCCGAACGGTGCAAGGAGTGAATCCCACAAACAAACGCGCGAAGAAGTGGCCGAACTGTACGAGGAACGCGAGCTGCTAATACGGGAGCTGGCGTTGGCGGCATGGAAAGACGCCGCGTGACTGCTCATAAAGTCGAAGAACTTGTCACCATGCAGCCATGAACGCGACTTTCGCAGCTGCACAGGTGGGGAGGAGGTGTTTGGATGCGAGTCAGCGAAGTGATGATGCGATCTCCGATTACCTGCAGTCGCATAACCAGTCTACGGAATGCCACCCGGATGCTACGAGAGCACGACATCGGCTTTTTGCTGGTAGTGGAAGAGCTGTGGAATCGGAGTCTTATGGGCGTGGTAACCGACCGAGATCTGTGTCTGACTGGATCGGAATGGCGCCCGTACGCAGCGCTTCACCGTTCCAAGCAAGGCACGGCAGCCAGCGTTTAGTCGTGTCGAACCGGAAGAGGAATAGGTCATGTCAACGGTAATCGAGAATCCGCCGGAAGTGGCCGCACCCAAGCGGCTGAACTTCTTCGAACGCTACCTGACCTTGTGGGTCGGGGTCTGCATGGTTGCAGGGCTGGCGATTGGGACGTGGGCGCCGGGAATCGTTCGCAGCCTCCGCAGCATGGAATTCGGCCGAGGCAGCCAGGTCAACGTTCCGGTCGCGGTCCTGATCTGGCTGATGATCATCCCGATGATGATGAAGGTCGATTTTGGCGCCATCCTCGATGTGCGCCAGAAGCCGCGCGGGCTGCTCGTCACCCTGTTTGTGAACTGGCTGGTGAAGCCGTTCTCGATGGCCCTCATCGGCTGGATCTTCTTCCGTCACCTGTTTGCCGCCTGGATCAGCCCTGCCGATGCCGACCAGTACATCGCCGGAGTCATCATCCTTGCCGCCGCACCGTGTACCGCGATGGTCTTCGTCTGGAGCTACCTGACCGACGGTGACCCTGCTTGCACATTGGTGCAGGTCTCGGTGAATGACCTGCTCATGTTGTTCCTGTTTGCGCCAATCGTCCGCTTTCTCGTTGCGGGCGCATCTTCGCTGACCGTACCGTTCATCGTTCTGCTCTATTCCGTCATCGCCTTCATCGTCATTCCGCTCGCTGTTGGAGTGACGCTCCGAGCGTGGTTCACACGAACTCACGGCAAGCAATGGTTCGAACAACAACTCTTGCCGAAATTCAGTCCCATTACGATCCTCGCGCTGCTCGCAACGCTGGTTTGCATCTTCGCTTTCCAAGCCGAGAACATCACCGGGCGCTACTTCCACGTTCTTCTGATCGCCATCCCGATCCTGATCCGGGTCTACTTCAACTCCAGCCTGACCTACGGGCTGATGAAACTGCTGAAAGTGGAGCACTCGGTCGCTGCTCCCGGCGCCCTGATTGGGGCGAGCAACTTCTTTGAGCTCGCCGTTGCCACCGCCATAGCTTTGTTTGGGCCCGGTTCGGGTGCAGCACTGGCGACGGTTGTCGGTGTGCTGGTTGAGGTGCCAGTGATGCTCTCGGTATGCAACGTGTGCAACCGGACGCGGCATTGGTTCCCGGCCGGCGAACGGCAGACTGTGGGGGCGGCGCGATGAAGAAACGCGTCCTGTTTCTGCGTACCGGCAATTCAGCCAGGAGCCAGATGGCGGAGGGCTTGCTTCGGCATATGGCCGGTGACCGCTTCGAGGTCTTCAGCGCAGGGACCATGCGGGTCGGGTTAAACCCAAACGCCGTCAAGGCGATGGCCGAGTTAGGGATCGACATATCACATCAGCACTCGAAGTCTGTCGACGAGTTCAGCGGTCAACAGTTCGATTACGTGTTCACCGTCTGTGACAACGCCCGAGAGGCGTGCCCGATCTTCCCGGGGAGTGGACACCGCATTCACCACAGCTTTGAAGATCAGGCTGCGGCGTCAGCAGAACGGCAACCCGTTGTATTTCGGGCGGTCCGCAATCAGATCCGTTCGCGCCTCGAAGAATTTATTCGTAACGAATCCTGATCGGAATGCGTTCTTTCTTGTGAGGCGCTAGCAATGAATAGAACTTGGTAATTTGGCCAATTGACCAAATAATAAGAACATGAGCAACCGTAATGTCTTTCGAACGCAAGCCAGGGTGCTTAAGGCGCTGGCGAATGAGTCGCGACTGATGATTGTTGATCGGCTGAACCG
Organism: Terriglobia bacterium; assembly: GCA_020073185.1. Taxonomy (NCBI): domain Bacteria; kingdom Pseudomonadati; phylum Acidobacteriota; class Terriglobia; species Terriglobia bacterium. The sequence continues at coordinate 1,309 of JAIQFT010000110.1, read as the reverse complement.
GGGCGAATGCTCCGTTGGAGAACTGACGGAGCTCGTCGGCACCGACGTCTCGACCGTTTCCAAGCATTTGGCCTTGTTGCGCGCCAACGGGATCGTCGAGGACCGGCGTGAGGGCAATCAGGTGTACTACCGCCTGCTCACGCCATGCGTCTGCAACTTTTTCACCTGCGCCATGCAGGTCGTAAAGGAGAGATCAAGGTGAACATCGAAATCAAGGTTCTTGGACCGGGCTGCGCCAACTGTAAGCGGCTTTACGCAGAAGCGGAAAAAGCAGTAACCCAGCTTGGCGCTCCCGCCACGATCTCAAAGGTGGAGGACATCAGGGAGATTATGGCCTATAGGATTCTGGCGACACCTGGCGTGGTGATCAACGGTGAGATCAAATCCGCCGGCCGCATACCTCAGGTTGCCGAGATTGTCAGTTGGCTAGCGACTGCAGCTATGAAGGCCGAGGAGCCAGCGACGCGGCGCTGATCGATCATGCCAAACACACGCGAAGTCGCTGATGTCGCCATTGTTGGCGGTGGACCCGCTGGTTATGTCGCGGCCTTGGTCGCTGCCCAGCGTGGAGCACGCGTCGTCTTGATCGAGAGAGAACGCATCGGCGGCACCTGCCTGAATGTCGGCTGCATTCCGACGAAAGTTCTGACGACCGCCGCTGATCTCCTGGTTCGGTCGGTGATCACCGCGTAGCAGGGCAGAAAGCCTTCGTGGTCCAGCAGCAGGTGCAACTTGACCGCTCCTTTGGTGCGGCAGAAGCGCGCCCAGTCGAAGACGCTGGCGCACAGGTCGATCACGGTGGCGTCCAGACTGATCAGCTTGTGCTTGAAGCGGAATTTGCGCCGCCCGCCGGATTGCTGCACGGCGAGCGCTTGGCATTGGGTTAATAGTTGGTGGAACACGTCCTGGTACAGCTCCCAGGGCCGGTGCTCGTTGGCATAGGCCAGCGTGGAGCGCGGAGGCGCCTGCGGCAAGCCCAAATGCCGCAACTTTCCTTCGCTGGCGGCCAGCCCGCCGCAAATCTCGCGCAGCGACTTGGCCGCGCCCAGTTGGCAGAACAGCATGGCGACAAACTGCCCCCAACTGCTGAACCCGCGTGCATGCCGTTCCGCCTTGTGCTGGCGCACCGCCGCCTCAAAACCGGTTCGTGAAATGAGCTGCAAAATCTGCGAGAAAATGCTGCATACTTTGCTCAAGGCTGAGTCCTCCTCTGACTTGTTGGCTTTGGGAAAACTCAACTTATCAGAGACTCAGCCTTCTTCATTACCCAGCGGGACTCGGTACGGCAGCGCTAATTTGGACAAGAGTG
>JAIQFT010000109.1 GCA_020073185.1 Terriglobia bacterium | reverse complement strand
CCTGCGTCCATCTGCTTCAACGCGGCGATCATCTCCGCTTCCGTGTGCCGGCTCCGAGACATGCTCCTCCCCGATCTTTCGCTTCCGCGAAACTGTGAAATCATACTCAGTTGTGTGCGGATTTAGGGGAGCAGGTCACCTGCACTACCACAAACAGGGTTCCTCTCCAACGCCCAAACCGGGCGCCGTCTGAGATGACGACGCCCGGATATTCGGGGTATGAGGTTAGGCGCCGCGGGAGGGCACGGCAGTAAGACCGAGGCTTTGTGAGGTGTCGTGTGGGACAGTCTCTATTCAGCCTCCTTCGCCCCAACTGTACTGGGGCTTGCAGTCGGGTTTCTCGGACTGCGCAGACGCCCTCGACGTCCGCCCAGCACGACGACCACACACCCAACCGCTGCGTTGAGTCTGCGCCTGTTCTTGGCTGTCGGCAAGGACAAAGTTAACCCATGCCTTCAGACCGGCGCCATCGTCGGTTTCACCTTATTAAAGGCCGCTACCGCACAAAACCGTGTATCATTAGGCGCGTTGTGCGATACTGCGCACCTTGTAGTCACGGAAAACTGCGATACTGGTTCTCTCCACTTCCGCTCCTGCCGTTCGGTTGAGCCTATCGGCGGCTTTGCCTTTTTTGGAACCGGGCGTTCCAAGGCACCGCAGTTCGGGATACCCAGCACGACTCCGCTCTTCTGGTTCGTGGGGCGGAAGGTTGCTACTTGCCGGTCCGGTAAATGGGGTTCGTTGAGTACAATGCCGGCGCGATGCAGATTCAGGGTTCGCTGTTGAATGTGATCCTGCACGAGTAGTCGGCATTCATTCCAAGGAAATAGGTCATGCGCGCGTGAAGGTTCACCTTGTAAACCCAAGTGATGTGTCGTTCGGAACTGCGGTCATTACTCCGCGATGGCTCTATGTTCTCGCTGCTGCGACCCCGAAGGCTTATGGGGACCCGGCCATCGTGGATGAGACCCTTGACCCGGTTGACCCAGCCAGCATTCTGCCCGGCGACGTGGTTGGCATAGGCGTCCATACTGCGAACGCGCTTCGCGGTTATGAGATTGGGAAGACTGCCCGTGACCGCGGCGCGTACGTCGTCTTCGGCGGAATTCACGCGACTTTATATCCGGAAGAGGCGGTCGAGCTCGGCGGCGCCCACGCGGTTGTCCAGGGCGATGGCGATCAGGTCTGGCCCACGGTGCTCGCTGATTGCAGCCACGGCGCTCCCAAGCTGACCTATGCGGGGGGTCGGATCGAGGCGAGTCAATTCTCGCCAGCGCGCTGGGACTTGCTCCCCCGGAACCGGTACATGTGGGCCTCGGTGCAAACCGTTCGCGGCTGTCCCAAGCATTGTTCTTTCTGTTCCGTCTGGCGCACCGACGGTCAGCGTCCCCGCCAGCGTACTTCCGATGCCGTCATCGAGGAGATTGTCGAATTGCGCCGGCTGGGCTTTCGCTTCATCGCGCTTGCCGACGACAACTTCTATCCGGTAACCCTCAGTGACCTGCGCCTGGCGGCCCAACAGCGCAACTCAGCCCGTCTGCATGAACTGGAATCGATGCGCGCGGAACGCTTCGAACTCATGTCGCGTTTGGCGAAGCTGCCTGACGTGCAATTCTTCACTCAGATCACCATGGAAGCCGCGGAAGATCCGGAGTTTCTCGACGCCATGCGGGCAGCGCACATAATCGGCGCATTGGTGGGTGTGGAATCGGTCACCCCGGAAGGTCTCAAAGACGTTTACAAGGATTTTAATCTGGCAGGGGAACACCTGGTGCAGCGTCTTCAGACCTTCCGGCGCCACGGCGTCCATGTGTTGGGGTCCTTCATCTTCGGCTTGCCCAGCGACAATCCGTCCACGTTCCTGGCGACTGCCGAGGTGGCGGACCGGGCCGACATTACGTTCGCGCAGTTTGTGATGCTCACGCCCTTTCCCGGCACCGTGGATTTTATCCGCTGGGAAAAGACCCTGGGAGACGCGCCCGAAACCATCGCCGGCATACCCATCACGCGACGGTGGCTCATCCCCACCCATCTTCGTCCCAAGCTTTTCTGGCCGCACCCGGTGATGTCGGCGGAGGAAATTCGCCGCCAGACACAAGCGGTGTGGGACAAATTTTATGCCTGGCGTTCCATCTGGAAGCGCTCCCGGTTTATCAAGTCGCAGCGGGGGCGCCTGGCTTTTCTGCTCATTTCCAGAATCTACCGGCACATGTATGCCGATACGGGCATCGCGACCGACAGCGCGAGGAAGTCTTCTTCGGCGCGATGGGCACGCTGGCTGGCGAAACCCTGTCGACGCCTGTTCGCCGGGCGACCTATGCCGCACCTGCAAGTGCCACCGGCGAACCCGGCGGTACGGCTCCTCGCCGCAGATTGATGCCGTTCTCCGCGCTGGTGCTGGAATGAGCGCGCGGGAGCCAGTAAGGCCGGCAAGATTTTCCGGCGATGAAAGATCATGATTTCGATGAGCCGAATCAGTCCGCTCGACGCGCCCGGTCGGCGATTCTTGGCAGACTGGCGCGCTCAGCCGAGGCTCGCAACCAGAGCTGAGGTGAAGTTCGCGTTCCTCGATTCAGCGTGGCGGATTTTATGCGTCCCGCGGAAGGAATTTGTGTGAAGAAACTTTATGTAGGCAATCTCACGTTTTCCACTACAGAAAACGATCTGCGCGAAATGTTTGCGCCCTACGGCGCGGTGGAAAGCGCTTCGCTGGTTACCGATCGCGACACTGGCCGCTCGCGCGGGTTCGGCTTTGTTGAGATGACAAACGACGCTGAGGCAGCATCCGCCATCTCGGGGTTGAACGGCAAGGACTCGGGCGGACGTCCTCTCACCGTCAACGAGGCGCGGCCTAAGACGGAGCGTAGCGGTGGCGGCCCGCGCGGCGGCTCCCGGGGCGGCGGCGGAGACGATTATCGCGGACATGCGCGCCAGCCCCGCGAGCCTCGCTGGTAGGGTTCCCAGCACCCAGTTCTTGGGATTCCGGCCGGCAACCAGAGCCGAGACGCTATGCTGCAGGCAAGAACGCCGTAACCACGGTGCCCCTGCGGGCGGGCTTCGTGCTGCTCCGGACGCGGAGCACACCCCCTGTGCTGCCGCGTTCCGCCCGAGCCGCGGGCCGAGCGGCGACCACCCGGAAGAGGACGATTTGAGATAATTGAGAAGAGGCGTGCCGCTGCTGCATCCAGGCGGTGGTTTAGGCGGAATCGCTGTTGGCGGGTGGCGATCCAGGCTCATGGAATGTGATGAGAACGCTTCCGCCTCGGTGCACATTGGTGACCAGCGCCGGGCGAAAACAGACGAGGCAAGTTCCGTCTTTGCGACGCACGCTCGGGTGAACAAGGCCAGCCAAACCCGAGGCCAATAATTCTCGCGCCAGCTGTTGGGAGCTGATGTACCTGGTCGGGCTCAGGCACTCGAAGTTATTGGATCGAACCGGAAACGTTCACCTTCGACGACTACTTGGCCGACTTCCATGCCGCCTATCACGACCTCAGAGGTGATGGCGCATACGGATCGCCTGTCACAGGTGCGCGTCGGCAAACTCTGTGGCATTCCTAGCATGCCGAAATATCGTATGCGAACGCTGAGCGCAAGTATGTTTGGTCGGGACGTGAAGTGGCGTACTGCCTTCGTGGTCATATTCATTTTGACAGCGGCACTTGGAATTAGTGCGCAAGAGCGCGGCTGGTCGAAACGTGGGGCAGGGAATGCTAGTGCCAACGAGCGGGTTGAGGCCCCGGAACTGACGGTCCGGACACTCGTCCGAGCAGGGCGGATTGATAACCTTCGATGGCCCGATTTTTCCGATTTTCGCAACGACGTGGAAAAGTTTTATTCGCGCTTGGAGTACGCGCCAGCCTGGCTGCGGGCGGGGCGCGCCAGTTCGCAGGCGTTGCAGATGATCGCAATTCTGCAGGAAGCAGACAGCGAGGGTCTCCGTGCCGAGGACTACGACTCTTCTCGCTGGGCTGAACGGTTGGCCCACTTGCGGGGCCAGCACTCCGTGTCCGAGGAAGTGCGTTTCGATGTAGCGCTGACGGTTTGCGCCATGCGCTACGTCTCGGCTATTCGGGTGGGGAGAATCAATCCGCGGTATTTCAAGTTTGCGCTCGACGCAGGCCCGCAGGAACTGGATCTTCCCAAGTTCGTCCAGCAGCGTCTTGCTAACGGAAAGGAGTTGAAGTCCGAACTGGCGGGCATCGAGCCGCCCTTTGTTGGCTACCGCAAATTGCGGGAGGTTCTTGGAATGTACCTGCGGCTTGCCAAGGAGGACGATGGGCAGAAGCTGCCCATGCCCACGGAACCCGGATATCCCGGGCCACCGTACCCTGGCTTTGCCCGGCTGACCCGGCTGCTTCGTCTCCTCGACGATCTACCTGCAAGCTACGCCGCTGCTGCCGCGAATTCGCGGATGTTCGATCCAACTCTATTGCAGGCGGTCGGGCGCTTTCAGGAACGCCATGGGCTCCCCGCGACGGGATACCTGGACGACAAAACCATGGAGCAGTTGAATGTTCCTCTGACAGACCGGGTGGACCAGATACGGCTTGCCATGGAACGATACCGTTGGTTCCGTTACCACCAACGGCAAGAGTCAATCGTGGTGAACATCCCGGGATTTCATCTCTATGCATTGGACGAACAAGGGAAGATTGCTCTCAGCATGAGAGTGGACGTGGGCGAGGATTTTGACAATACGCGAACGCCCGTAATGGACGACAGCGTCGAATATGTGGTTTTCCGCCCCTACTGGGATGTGCCACCCGACATTCAGAGGGACGAGCTGATGCCGATCATCACCGCGACGCCTGACCTGTCCGCATTTCATTACGAGGCCGTATCACCGACCGGGCAGGTGGTCGCTGATGCTAAGTTGACGCAACCATTATTAGAGCAGCTTCGTGCGGGCAAACTTCACATCCGGCAGCGCCCGGGCTCCGACAATCCCATGGGGCTGGTGAAATTCATATTTCCGAACCGTTACAACGTATATCTTCATGACACTCCGTTGCGGGAAATTGAATTCATCGTTCCGCAACGGATCGTCAGCCATGGGTGCATTCACGTCGAAAACCCTGCCGAGCTGGCGGCGTGGATGTTGAGGGATCAACCCGGCTGGACTTTACAACAAGTGCAGCAGGCGATGCACCATGGCCAAGACGACCTGCGAGTAGACCTTTCCAAGCCGCTGCTGGTGCTGATTTTTTACACAACGGTTTCGACGTGGCGACACGGGCATGTTCACTTCTATCGCGATATCTACGGGTACGATGCCGACCTTCGGAAGGCTCTGGCGAGAGGCTATCCATATCCGCAGTGAGATTGAAACGAAAAGCGCGGCCGGCCAAACCAAAACGCCCAGGCAAGGCTAGCAGCCCGTGGTGTAAGTAGCTGAATTTCGGCACGGGCAGCGGCGTACTCGGTTGCGTGAGTTCGCCAAGTTTTTCGCGCGGGACATCGAGATTCCACTTCTGCACGGCCGATTCCGATCTTCCCGGCGCGGGAGT
>JAIQFT010000108.1 GCA_020073185.1 Terriglobia bacterium | reverse complement strand
CATTTCGTCGAGCGGCGCCAGATCCTCGGCAGTCGCGATGCTCGGCGGGCGCGGATAGGCGCGGCGTCCTTCAAGCCCGCAAGCCTCGGCGCCCTGGCGGCTGCGCGGCCGGGGAGAGCGGCGACGAATCGGCGCACTCACTTCCTGGCCCACTGCTCTCTTGAGCAAATCCACCAGACTGCCGGCCTCGGCATCGGTCAGATCGCGAAACGATGTAATCTCGCGCCCGATGTTCTGCGCTGCCCAATTCAGGCGCTGGCGGCGAGGGTCAGACGAGGTGAGGTCGAGCGAGCGCGCCGCATAAATGCCGAACAGCGTGTGCAGCGCCCGCAAGTGACCAACCGAAATTTGCTGAGTCGCCATAATTCACCAATCCAAGATGGGGCGGTCTAAGCCGCGCCTTCCTTCATCGCGTTCCTGATCTCTGCGATGCGCCCGAACAGGCGCCCCGGCGAGAGATACGCCCGTTTCTGCGGCAGGCGCGCGCGCACGCGGCGCAGCGTTCCAACCATCTCAGGCAGGACCAACTCCTCATCCCAAGCCTGCTGCACCAACTTACGAACGGCGGGCTCGGTGATGCCGGGAATTTCGGCGCGGGCGATCTTGGCCGCGTCCTCTTCGCTCATGTCCGGCAGTGAACTGACCGCGTGCAGGCGCCGGTTCCATTGCTGCAATTCGAGCGCGCGCACCACGAAGAAGCTGCGCAGCGTGTGCGCGCCTTGCAGCAACATGCCGACGTGTGGCGGCAGATCGTACAGCTCGCGGATCGTTTCCAGGCAGTCGAGGTCAAGAAACTGCGCCTCGTCAAATACCAGCAGCGAGCCGTTGCGCAGATCGAAGCGAAGATTGCCGAGAATGCGATCGATGTTCCCGCCCGCCGGCGTACCGCACGCCCCGGCGACGCGCTTGAGCAGATCCTGCGGGTGGATGCCGATTCGGCAGCGCACCAGGTAGGCGCGGCGTCCGGTGCCGTTTTTCGATAGCTCGCTGCGGTTGAGTTCCGCGATGAAGTGCTGCGCGAGGCGCGTCTTTCCCGTGCCCGGAGGACTGTGGAGAATGATGGCCAGGCGCTCGTTCACGGCCCGATAGAACTGTTTGCCGTAGGCGCGCACCGTCGCGGTGTCGTAGAAATTCGAGACCGGATCGGCGGGATCGATGGCGAGCGGGTGAGCCCGCATGAAGTCCCAAGCGGCCTTCCGAAACAGCAGCGATGAGTCGGCAATTTCGTGATAGCGCCCGCGCATGAAGTACTGCAGCGTGGTGCGGCCCTTGCCGATGCGGTGGGCGAAGTCCTCTTCCGTGAGGCCCGCGCGGGCGCGGTAATCCTTCATCTGCGCGCGCATGGCCGCTTCGTCCGGCAACGCGCTTTCGAGCTGCAAGCGTTGATATTCCGAGAGGCGCGACATCTTTAGTTCTCCTTCATCAGCGCCAGCACCTCGCGCGCATCGTCTTCGACATACGTCGGCGCGGCGCTGGCCGCCAGCGCATGAGGCGCCGAAGCAACACGCGCGCGCGGCGGCAGGATTTGCAGCTGCGCTTGCTGTGGCGCCCCGGCTCGCTGGGCGAGCAGCTCGACTTCGGTCGGGACGCCGGACTGCACCATTGCCCAGGCCTGCCGCAGTTCGCGATAGCTGCGATTGCGGAAACGCGAAATCGCCTTGATCTTGTCCTCGCTGATCGGGCCGTGCTCGGTCAGTTCCTGCGAATGCAGCAGCGCCAGCGGTTTTCCGTCACTATCTAACGCGATCGCGCAGCCAACGTCATCGGGATTGCGTGCGATCCAGATTCTCTCGTGGTTTGCCAGGTAGAGCGCCTGCATCGCGCCTTCGTCGGCGCCGGTGTAGGTGTGATTGCTGAGTTCGACCCGGCAGTTGCGCACCACGCGGTCTTCGCGGTCCCAGAACAGCCATTCGAGCTTCGCCAGGTCGTTCGCTATCCTCCGCTGTTCGACCGGCAGCAGCTCGTTCATCACGTCGAGAGGCGCCCGGCCGTTCATGCCGCGCCCGTTGTGGCAGTGCGTCGCGTTGAATTCCACCACCCATTGCCGATGCAGTTGGAAGAAGTAGGACGCGGGCAGGAACGGCGATTTTCCGCGCTTGTGAGCGAGCCATTCCTTGTGCAGTTGCTCCGCCTCACGGCAGGCGTCGGGGCGCAAGCTGGGCTTTCTGCCGGCGTAGCCGTCGCCAAACATCACATCGAAACGCTTGCTCACCGTCGCGAAGTAGCTCTCGATCTGCTTCGACTGCGGATGCCGCGGGATGCAATACGTGACGTCGATTCCGAGCCGTCGGAACAGATTGTGCGCCGTGAGATCGATCGGCACACGACCGTGCTCGTCGAGCACAGCCGGCGCGCGGCTGTAGGCGCCGCCCACGCTGCGAAAATCCTTCCCGTTGTCCACATAGGCAGTTTCAGGCTTGCCGAACTGCTCGATTCCGCGCATGTAAGCGCGCGCGATGGTGCGCCCGCTCGGCGTCGCTGCCCACACGCTGCCGACGATCACCCGCGTGCGCATGTCTTCCACGCACGTTTCCCACGGGCGGAAAGCGGCGCCTTCGGGCAGCGCGTCAAAGCAATCGTTGTAGACCAGCACGTCATAGATGCGGTGATCGCTCACAAAAACTTGCAGCGGGCGCACGCGCTCGATCGCGCGCGAGAGGTAGGGCGCATGGCGGGAATCGTGCGCCTGGCGCGTGAGCCGCGCGGCGTCGCGCATCACGGGCAGAATTTTGCCCACCAGCGCGCGGACAGTCGAGTACGCGGGCGGATCGCCGCTCTCCACGCCATCGCTGAAGTTAGGGAACTGCCGGATCAGCGCGTTATAGATCAGCCGCAGATTCGGCTCCCCGTTCGCGGCCGTGGCGCCGAGTTCGGCGTATTTGGACAGGACAAACTTCGCCGCATGGGGATGATTCTTCCCGTCCTCGCCCCAATACCGGGAAACGCCGGCATCGTCGCGGCGGTCGCGCAGCAACCCGCGCGGGCCTTTTTTTAGCCAGGCGCTGTAATAGTTCCAAATCGTGCCACCAGATTTTCCATACAGCCCGCCCAGATAAATCGCCAGACTCTGCAGGTTGCGGACCTCGGCGCCGCTCGGCAGCGTGAAGTGCGGGCGGTGGCCATCGGCCCACTGCAGCATCGGCGCGATCATGGCGAACCGTTCGCGCGCCTCTGCCTGTTGTTCGCCGTCCAGATTTGTCAGTGTGTTCGGATCGAGGAACGGCACGCCGTCGAAGAGCATCGGCTGACTAGGATTGGTAGAAACGAGCGCCGTGGATATCGCGGGGTGCTGCTGCTGCTCGAAGTATTTCATCTGCGCGGAGGGACTCAAACTGGAAATCGAGTACTCGCGCGGACGTTTGCCGTTGCGAAGCGTCCTCTCGAAATATCGCCAGCGCACCTGGCCGCTCTTGGCTTTGGTTTCCGCCGTGCGCGGGCTGCAGCCCTCCAGCTCGCAGAAGCGCTCTCGCGATAACCAAAGTTCGGCGCTCATGCGATCACCTTCTGCGTTCCGCGCCGGCGCGCGGCGCGGGCTGCGTTCTTAAGCTGCCTGGCCCGATTCGCCACCGTCGGATAACAAGGCGCCTGGCCTAGCGAGCGTTGCAGTTCATAGTGCGCGACGCGGGCGGTGGACTTCTGAATGAGAATGAGGCGTGCGAGCAGCTTGGCAGCCTTCGGTCGAGACCCGAACCACCGGCTGGAACCGCAGTCGGAGCGCTTCCGGCGCATGAGTGCGGCGCAGCCGGCGCAGCCGCCGGCCTGTTTGAAAGCCTCGTACCAGCGCCAAATTGAGCGTAGGCAGACGCCGCACTGAAGCGCGATGTCGGCGGCGATTTCCTCCGACGTGCGCGCCTTTCGGCCATTCGACAACACGACGGTGACAGCGCAGCCGCCGCGCTTCTGACCCAGGAATTGGGCCAGAGGCAGAATTGCAACGAGCCGCTGAGTCGCACTGCGCTGAGTCGCACTGCGCGGCTTCGATTTTTTCTTAGTCACGCTCATGCCGGCTGTCCTCTTGAAGCAGCTCATGCCGGAGCCGGTCGCGTTCGCGCTGATCGCTGGCGGCGCTGAGTTCTCTTTTTGCGAATTCAATCAGGCGCCGGTTGCGCGCTCCCATAACGTGCAACTGGAGCCGGTCGTCACCTGTGACCAGGCAGAAAGCCTCGATCCACGCGGCCGGGAAGCGTGCCGGCGTCTTGGTTTGCGCATCGCCCTTGCTTAGCGAAGTGAAATCGTCCAACATGAACCGGGTTACAGTCCGTCCGAGGCGCGCGCTCATATCTTCACAAATCTGTTCCCGCGATTTAGCGCAGCCGCGGATGACTGAGGCGATCAATGCTCTCGTAACTGCGTCGGCGTCGCGTTGCGCCAGCCGTTCAGCGTGCGCCGGTGCCGTACTGTCGGGCGACTCCGAATATCGGCTATACTTTTGGAGTTGAGTGTCCATGCCTTCAAGTTAAAAATGTACCAGAGTCGTGGCGGAGTCAAGAGGAAAATGGTAAGAGCTAGCAAACCCACCGAATGGGCGGAGAGAATTCGGGAACTCCTGGAGGCCGCGGGCCTCAGCCAAGCCGAACTTGCGAGCAAACTCGAATCCGATTCCAGCCAAGGGACGGCTTCTCAGGGCACCGTTTCAAACTGGCTGCGGGCGGACGGCAACTATGCTCCGTCGTCGCGGATGTTCGCACAGTTGGGCAACATCGCCGTTGAACACGGCCTCGATCCGCTGTGGTTCTGGGAGCAAGCCGGATTCGACCGGAGAGCTGCCATTGCCCTGACCGAGCGGATGCTGAAAAAGATGCACAAAAGAGCCGCGCCCGGAGAGATCATCGAACTTCCGCTACTCTCAATGGATGAAGCGGCGAGCGGGTCCGAAGCAAAGCTCGAAAGTGGCCAAGTATTTCGGTTCGCGGCAGACCGCGTGGTCAACCGTGCCTCCACCGTGGCCCTACGTGTAGACCACGACGCAGAAGGGATTGTGTTTGGTGGCGGTGACATCGTGGTGGTGGATCGCTCACGCATCGACCTCCAATCTTTGTGGAACAAGGTGGTGCTGGTTCACCTCGACCCCTCGGTTTCCCCGACTTCGCTTGGTGTGCGGGAATGGGGCAGAGGTCCGTGCATGGGACTCCTGAAGTTCTCAGGGCTGTCTTGGGACCGCTATCTATGGGGTGCCGTGCTGGGACCGCTAGGCTCCTTCAAACACGAGCCTGTTGTGATCGGGTATAGGCACTCGGATGTGGGAAAGAATTTCTATCGGGACCATATGGCGTGGAAGCTGAGGGCAGCCACGATCGGAATGAAACTCCGAAAAGGCTGGCCTAGTGCCACCGCCGACGAGATGGCAGTTGGCCCAGAGCCGCGGGAAGAGGGACTTTACGAGCGTGCGGGTGAGGAAGCGCGCGAAGAGATTCAGCCGACTGACGGCTGCACAGTAATCGGGCGCATGATCGCATGGTTCAGTGCAGAAACCGGCGAGGCGAAGCGCTGATGAGGACCGCCGCCATCGCCGCTGCCGTTACTAGCCTGATGCCCAGCGGCCAAGGATCACAGCGCATCCGCGGCGATCGTGACACGCTGTCGTTCCATGAACGAAACACAAGGCAACGA
>JAIQFT010000107.1 GCA_020073185.1 Terriglobia bacterium | reverse complement strand
GAAGACGGTGCGGCCCTGATTCATGAGCCATTGTGTACTCTCCTCGCATTCGAATCGCGGCAAGCCCGAAATGGCTTCAACTTATTGCGCAGCTACTACTTGCAGCCATCACCTTGCAACTTAACCGGACAGCAGTGATCCTCCATATGGGCCGAGCGAGCGAGTGTAATCACAGGAGTGTTGCACCACCCCATTAGCTCCCGCACCGTAGAGGCAAACGAATAAGACGGTCTTCTGATGTGGTCGAGCACGAGGCAATAGTCGCCCTCATGCAGTGCGTCTCGCAGAACACCCTTCAAATTTGCGGCTGACTTCGTTTTGATCGCATCTGCTCCAGCCCTGCCGAACGACTTCACCAGTTGTGGAGCTCGTCGTTCCCACAGTCGAGACGCGATGTTCCGGAAAACGACATGGATGGTGCTTGAGTCGGGCGAGTACAGGAAATCCGAAAAATCTTTCAACACGGCGGTCGTTATTAGCGTCTTGCCCACTCCAGCTGGCCCGTGAACCAAGAGCGGCCGGCGCGCAGCTAGGCGCTTAGCAAGATTCGCCTGCTCCTCGTCGCGGCCGAAGATGAAGCCCGCGTCCATCGATGTCACTGGAACGCTCCGCCGTGGCGGATTTCAACCGGGGATGTGGTGATGAGCCGGTTACCGATCATCTGTCACATTGGCCCATTTGGATTCAGTCCACGGCAACGATTCCTGCTCCAACGACGACAGCCGCGTCAATGCGGACTCGACAGCCGAGGCGCCGGCCTGACGGGCAGCGCGTGCGTGCGACAAGGCCCGCTCAGCGACATGGCTTACGTCGCGCAACAGCCCACGGACATCTGCCTCGAGATGATGACGGCTCTCCAGAACTCGCTCGTTCACATCGCTCTGCACCCGCGTGCTGTTCACTTCCAGCAGGTGATCGAGAAACGCGATTGCGTCGCGTTCGATGCTGCCATGTGAGCCCACTGCACCCAGCGCCACATCGCCCAGAAAGCGAAAGATCGATGCTGGCCGCGCCAGCGTGATGAAGTCATGGAAATAGAACCGTGATTTTGCCCGGAACCCGCGTTCCGCATCTAGCGCATGGGGCATCTGCGCCAATTCGGGCACGCCGGCTTCGGAGAGCTTTTTCAGGAAGTCATTCGCGACATCGACAAACCTCTGTGCGGCCTGGCGATAAGTCTGCTCAGCATAGGATTCCTCTGCGTGCAGCCATGGGCCAACGTACTTGCGAGCAACCTCTTGGGCCTCGTGCATCACATGCCTGCGGAAACGCGGACCACTCCCGTGAGGAGCAATCGCGGTTGCCTGCTTCAGCTCGACTTGGGCCCGGGCAAGCGCGTCGGATAGGAACTGCTTGCGACGCGCCAGGAACAGATCGGACAGGCGGTGTTGTTCCGCGGTGAACAGGTAGCCGAGGTCGTGCATGGAACGCTCAGCTTCGGCAATGGTCTGGTGCATGGTGGCTATGCGGCGCTCGGATTCTTCAATCGGACGCAGCAAAGCGTCGCGTTCTTCCCGCACCATAGCCAACAACTGCTCCGAGAGGCGCCGAATGCCGCGTTGGCCAGCACTTCGAATCAGACCGCGTCCCGATTGCTCAACCAGGTCCTGCAGGGAACGGATGAATTTTTCCCAGTCCCGCTCCGGGCCGCGATGCTCCAGTTGTTCAATCGCGCTGATCTCGTAGATGGCGTTTACCGGACGCTGTAGGCGAGACTCGAGCATCTTTCGGGCAAATTTGTTGGCCGTGATTCGCTCGGTATCAGTGACGCGATCCGACTTGTTGAGAACGACCAAAATGTCTTTTACATGGCGGGCGACGGTTTCCACAGTTGCAAGCTCTTCGCCAGAGATCGGAGGGTCCGCGCCAACCACCATGATCGCGGCGTCAATATGGGGAACAAACGCTTGCGTAGTAGCAGTATTTCCGGCAAAAACCGAACCGAGACCGGGAGTATCCACCAGGCACATCCCCGTTGCCAGCAGCGGGCTGGGGACAAAGGCTTCCGCCGCATTAACGCCTTTTGCGTTTTCCGGGTTGTGCTCCTCCGAAACATATTGCTCCAAGTCCTTCGGTGGGATAGACCTCCACTCGCCGTCGGTGGAGCGCACGCGTGCCGCGCGGCGCTCGCCGTAGCGGATCACGGTCGCCACTGACGTCACTGGCGTGATGCCGGTTGGCACGACCGGCTCACCGACCAGCGCGTCCAGAAGCGTGGATTTCCCGCGTTTGAACTGGCCGACGCAAGCTACGTAGAAGCGGCCTTCGCTAACTCGTTCCGCGAGCTCATTCGCCTCCAGAGCGATGCGGTCGCTGCCCAGTTCGGCTGCGATCGTAGCAATCCTGCCAAGCGCGTCAATCGATTCAGCGGGGGTGTTACCGCTCTGCGTATCCGTTTCGGGTTGCCAAGGAGCGGGGGGAGCGTGTTGATTCTCTTTAGTCATAAACGTTCCCTACCATTGCTTTCCTAAGTCGCGTTCATCTGATCGTCTGGTTCGGCCACGGGAGCTTCCAGCCGAATCCAGCGATAATGAAACACGCCCGCTCGCTTCTGCTCCGGACTGAGCCGTGAATCCAACTGGTACACCCTGAATTCGGCGACGGTATGTCATCGAATTCCTCGAGCACTTCGTGACGGTCGGGGGGGAACGAACCGGCAAACCAGATACGTAATTTTTCGATCGCATCTCACCGAAAAACGCCTGCGATAATCCTGTTCCCGGCCAATACAAAACGTCCGTACTCCTCCAGCCACTGCTTCCCAACCGGAACTTGCCAAAACAGACCGAGACCAAAGAAAGCTTCCATCGGCCGCCGTCACCAACCGGCAACATGGTCAACCTCAAGACCTGCCGCGTAGAACTTTCGAACAGAGTCGTGCCATACAGATCCCGGATTGTTCCATTGCGCTCGGTCAATCACAAAATCCGACGATTGGTGAACGCGACATAATCGCCGGTGATCGATTCCCACTTCGGAAAGAGCATTGATTTACTGCCCCCGTCGCCTCGGGAGGTTGCCGATGGAGAGCGTTGAGGGAAATCTGGACGTTGAACCTTCCTCTTCCCACCATCACGTACTTGATCAATCCGCCTGTTTCCTTTCCGGAATTTGCTTCCCGTTCTACCCTCTACCTAAACGTGAACCGCTGGCCTGGTTGCGTCTGTATCCATGCCTAGCTCTTTCAGATCCGCCTCAATTCCCCTCTTTTCATCGCCAGACGCATCACCACCAGCGAAGGTCCGCTCCAATTGCGCTCGATAGGCTCCGGCATATGCCTCAAACCGTCGATGCAGGTGAGCAATGACATTTTCCAGCCAAGACCGTAGCAATCCGCCATACGTGTCGAGAGCGTCGGCCAGCTTCGACCCGATGCGCTCCCGAAGCTGGCGCTGAGTAGCACGCTGTGCCATCCCTTTGCCCAGCAAACTCGCTATTGTTGGAGGTGACACCCGTAGCCGGAAGGGAGACGGATCGAATGCCGGCATCTCCCGCAAGACTCCGTCGAACTCTTCGGCCGCGGGAGCATTTGCGATCTGCAGATCTTGTGCGGTGTCATTCAGAACGCTTGCCAGGTCTTGTGCCAATCCGGACAGCAGCTCCTGAACTGCGTTGACCCGCGTCTGAGTGTGAGTCTGCACCGCGTTGCGTACTGCCGTGTCATCGGGTGCGGCTGCTGCATCTGCAGACGCCCAGGCTTCCACTAAGCTCTGCGCAGCAGTATCCAGAACCGCATCGGCTGACTTGGACAAATCTTCGACGATCCGCTTCGCCGCAGTTTCGGTTTCCTCAATGCGCGCCGTTGCCTGGCGGAAGTTCGCATCCAGCACGCGCGTGTCGGTTGTAATCGCAGACGAGGTGTGCTCCGCGCGCGTGATTCGTGCGCGCAGGGCCGCGCCAACGGATTCGCGCAACATGCCGATTTTGCGCTGCAGGGAGCGCAACTTCAGTTCCTGCCGACGTTCGAACAACGGCGCGATGTCCTCCTTAAGCCACGCTTGGAACAATGGCTCATGGCCGGGCAAGACGCTGACCGGATGGACGGTGATGTCCAGATTAAGCTCCGAGCGAATATGTTCCCGGGCATAACCGATCATCTTGGCGCGATTCGAGTCCGTCAGCAGGTCGGCCTTGCTGAGCAGGACGTTGGCTGGAATGCCCGCCTGATACAGCGCTTGGATGGTTTGCAGATCGTCGGGCGTAAGCGTTGATCCCGCATCAATGAGCACCACCCCGAGATCGCAGCGAGGCAGATAAGCGATGGTCTCGGCCGCCCCAGAGGTTGCCAACGAGCCCAGTCCGGGCGTGTCAACGAACACAATGCCGTCGCGCAATGCAGCCGACGGAAACTGGACCACAACTCTGCTCACATGCTTGGCATTTCCCGGGTTGTGCTCTTCTACGACAAATTCGGCCAATCGCGAAATGCCGAATGCCTCGGACGCCCGATTGTCGGCGTACCAGACCTGTATGGCCGGAGCTTCGCCGAACACCAGCCGCGTTGGCAGTGCCGTGATCGGCGTGACTCCGACCGGCAACACTTCGTTCTGCAGCATGTGGTTAAGCAGCGACGACTTTCCCGAGCTGGCTCGGCCGAAGATCGCGATCTCGAAGCGTTTGTCCTCCAGGCGTTCCAAGATCATGCTGAGCGTGGAGCGAAATTCGACCAGGCCCCGCTCGCCAATAATGCGCTCCAGGCTCTTAAGCAGCTTCGTGTCCGTACCAGCAGATTCCAGCGCCTCGATTCGCTGTTGAAGATTGCTGACGGAGGCTTGACCGATGAAGATGTTGAGCTGATTGACGAGCCCTTCCAACTCACCCACGATCCCGTTCAACTCGGTGGCCGCCGCGGGGGAAACTTCACCATAACCTCGCATGTACCGTGGCCGAAGCTCTTCCACCGAGATGTCGACAAACGTGAGGGCCATGTACAAAGTACGTGTTGCCGGAATCGACGGCGGCTCGATCGAAATATCCTGGCTCTCCAGAGTGCGGACAAGACGAGCGCGAATGCGCGCGATGTAGTCTTCGCTGACGCGCCGCTGCGCAGGGGAAATGTCGGAAATGTATTTCGGAAAAGGCGATTTTGACGCCGACGCCCAGAGAACGGCTTCGATGTCAGACAGCAGTTTGTCGATGTGCCTGCACGTGACGCTCAGCCGGCGCTGTTGGTACTCGTTCAGGCCATCGGTGTTCGTTGCCATCCCGCTCAAGCTCCCGACCGCAAACCTGCATCAATGCCGTTGCGGTAATCATTATGGGATTCTCATGCTGGTATTTTGGCGGGAAGCAGACGACCGCCAGCAAGAGAAATCCCTTGTAGGAGTCATCTGCCCGACCTGCAGGGCGGTTATAAGGCGAACTCCAACACCTTGCTCAATTATCCATGCGACTCGAACGAACATCAATAGGGCGCCTGCCACGGCGCCAAATCGTTACCGAGCGAAAATCTTGAGCCGATCAAAAAGCATACATTGGCGAGGAGGACTACGCTTCCGCCGAGTCCGGTGACTTGGCGCATACCGGGAGTCCGATCAAGTGCGAATAGGCGGTCACGCTCGTCCTCAGGCTCCACTGTGTCATGTAAACGCATAATTGACTTCACTACTGTCCAAATTAGCTGAGACCACGGTTCAGCGTCATTGAAAACGGGAGACATAATCTTCCTCTCCCGCCTTCGCCCAAAGCAGGTTGGCCCCGCGAAACCTCGATTCTCCCGTTGGATGCTGTCTCGATTGCGC
>JAIQFT010000106.1 GCA_020073185.1 Terriglobia bacterium | reverse complement strand
CCCGCGCCGGGAAGATCGGAATCGGCCGTGCAGAAGTGGAATCTCGATGTCCCGCGCGAAAAACTTGGCGAACTCACGCAACCGAGTACGCCGCTGCCCGTGCCGAAATTCAGCTACTTACACCACGGGCTGCTAGGGGCGCCGCGCACGTCGATCCCTGATCTCTTGCAGGTGCCGCTTGAGTTTTTCTATGATTTCCGTTTCCTTTCCTGCCGCCAATTCACGCTCGATTTCTGCCAGGGCAAAATGCACAACATCGTGATGATGCAAATCCTCTGGGCCAACCTCGTCACTGAATCGCAGCCAAAGGCGGTGCAACACATCAATCTCCTTGGGCGTCAGGTGCGGAGTGTGGGGCCCGAGGTAAAACACCTCTCGTTGCGCCGGCGGGATAAATACCTCGAAGATGGCGCGCCGTTTAGGAGTCGGAAGCCGCTCCCATGCCAGGCCCGCCCGCCTGGCTTCTTCTCGCGGTGACATGGTCACCGAGGGGCCGACCACGATCATGGCCGACTGCAGGCTCTGTGCGGCACGCACCATGCCATCCCAGAGCCGGTTGGCTGCCATTAAGGCCAAGTGGATGGTTTTCCCATGCTTCTCCGCGAGCGCCAGTACTCGCGTGAATAACACTTGTTCATTGGCGGTAAAGAGTTGTTCCGGAATGATTCCGCGGTCGCCCGACGCGCCTGCTTCCAGCACTCGAATCTGCAGCGCCACAATGTCGTGGTGCTCCGGCCGGACACGTTCCAGCACCGATTCCAGATGATCCAGACGCCGGTAGTTGTGGATCATGACCAGAACGTTGCCCGGCCGCGCGCCGACCGCCTGGTTGGTCAACTCCTCGGCGCCAGCAAGGTGGAACTGGTCCAAATCCTCGTGGGCCGCGGCCCGCCAGCGCGTGATGCGCTCGGACGCGGTAAATAGCGCAAAGAAGACCGCAGTAAAGGTCAGACCCATAACCGTAGCCATGGACTTGGTGAACAGATTCACGATGGCGATAGCCAGCAGCGAGAGAGTGATCAGCCCGAGACCGACGGGGATGTGAATCCGGCCCCAATCGAGGTTCAGCGGCACCCGGTACTCCCGCCGTACCGGGTATCGATAGCGCAGCACCAGCACCGCCAATGCTTCCATCGTGAAACTCCAGATGACACCAAAGGCGTAGGCCTCGCCCAGTAAGAAAACATCTCCTCGGCTGAGCACGATGGCGACGATCTGAAGGGAAGCAATGATGTTGATAATTCGGTAGGATGTGCCAAAGCGCTGGTGCGGCTGGCGGAACCAGGCGGCGAGGACCCCGTCTTCCGACACCCGGTTCAGCACTCCATTGGAGCCCACGATCGCGGTGTTCACCGCACCGGAAAGAATCAGCACTCCCACCAGCACTACAAAGGCGTGGAAGACCAGTCTGAGCTGCAAGGGCCCGACCACGTGCATCGCCAATCCGCCGATCAGGTTGTCGAGGAAATCCTTGCGCGCGGTATCGGGGATGATCATGACGGCGAAGAAAGAGACCAGCGAAGTGAGGATCAGGCTGTAGATGAAAATCAGGAATGCCGCTTTCTTCAGGTTCAAGAGCTTGGGGTGCTCGATTTCCCGATACGTCTGGGCCAGAGTCTCCTCACCACTCATGGCCAGCACGGAGTGACCCAAAGCGATCAAGATGCCCAGCAAGCCAAAGCTCTGTGCCAAGCCGGTTCCGCGCAACCAGCCCAGGGCATCAGGGGCAAAGTGCAGGTTGGCGGGTCGCGGCCAAGGCGGCAGGTGCCCCCCGCGCAACCACAAGGTCAGACCGCACCATGCCATCAGCAGCACGACCATAACCGTAGTCAGTTGCATGATGCGCAGCGCCTTCTGGCTGGAGGTAGAGATGCCTTTAACGTTCTGCCACCAGAAATACAGGGTGGCAACGACCGCGAATGCAGCGGCGACAAAATTCGCAGGCAGGACGATGCCGAGGTGCCCGTACCGGAACAGGTCGTTGACAAAGCCCACCAGATAATGTCCTGCGGAAACGGCGCTGATCGGTCCCGTGAGCACGAAATCGAATAACAGCGCCGACACAGCAACTTTGGCCACCGTGCCACCCATCGCCTTTTTAATGACGGGATACACGCCGCCGCGGACGAACATACTGCAGCTCTCGATGTAGGTAGAGCGCACGGCGTAGGAGAACAACATGATGGCGAAGATGAACCATGGCGCGGCCTTGCCGACGGCTTGTTCGGCTATGCCGCCGGCGTAGTAGGCCGAAGAACCGAGATCGCTCAGAACAATGGCCGCTACTCGCCAAAACGAGATAAAGCTGAGCATGGCCGTTGTGGCCACAACTACGCGCGGTAAAGGGGAGGTCGCCGTTTTGGCAGGCATGGATACAGGGTAATCGCTTTTATTGGAATTTTCGGGTGTGAGCCATGCAATCGCATTCCGCAAGCTGGTTACTTGCCCGGGACCCACGTTGATTCCGCCGCATGCCAGTATCCGGCGGCCGATAGCCCAATCCAGCCCGGATCAAGAGGTGCGTCTAGAAGTAAGGTGCCGACTCCCCCAGGGGCTAGTCTAAAGCCCGCATTATTCGCGGTTCTGGGCGGCACGGCTGAAGCCGTGCCCTGCCCAAAAACCATTCCTGAGATAGCTTCTATTCCCGATACCAGTCATCGCGGGCCAGGGGAAGCCGGCTGTCGCCGTGCTCAGGTTTTGCCAGCAGTGTCTGATAGATATTCACCCTGCCGCTCGCGAAACGATGCGCCGAGCCTGCCATGTATAGTCTCCAGATGCGATAGGTGCTGTCGTTGGTGATTCGGCGAGCTTGCTCAGCATGCTCCTCCAGTCTGTGCACCCACCGTTTCAGAGTCAACGTGTAATGCTCGCGCAGGCTCTCCACATCCCTCACCTCGAAGCCGCCGATTTCCGCGGCGCGCAAACTCTCGTTGATGGGCGCTAACTCGCCATCCGGAAACACGTAGGTGTCGGAAAACGAAGGCTTGGGCAGAGGCCATGTCGCCGAGTAGGCGATCCCGTGGTTCAGGAATACGCCGCCGGGCTTGAGTAGCTGCCAGGCGCGTGCGAAGTATTCCGGCAGCAGTTTCTTGCCCACGTGTTCAAACATGCCGACGCTGGCAATCTTGTCAAACTGTTCCCTGCCCTCGAGGTCACGATAGTCGCGCAGCTCGACGTGGCACCGGGTGGTGGCCAGCCCGGACGCGCGAATCCGCTCCCCGGCCACCTCCGCCTGCCGGGCGCTGAGAGTGATTCCCAACGCATCCACGCCATAGTGCTCCGCCGCGTGCAGGACGAGAGCACCCCAGCCGCAGCCGATATCCAGCAGGCGTTCACCCCGGCACAGCCGCAGCTTTCGGCAGATATAGTCCAGCTTGCGCACCTGCGCTGCCTCCAGATCATCTTGAGGCGTTTGGAAATAGGCGCAGGAATACACCAGCCGCGGATCGAGCCAGAGGGCGTAGAACTCGGTGGGCAGGTCGTAATGATAGCGGATCGCCTCCCGATCGCGCTCTTTGGAATGGAGCCACCCATGCAGGCGGAGCGCCGGGCGAAGGAGTCGCAAGCGGCCGCCGGCCGGCAATCTGCGTAAGAGCGCTGCGATGCGAAGACGGTCTGCCAGGGGAAATTCCTGCCGAAAAAGAGAGTCGCCGAATTCCAGGGCAGTGCCGATGTCGCCCTTGATATCGAATTCATCGCAGACGTAGGCCTCGCCCAGCGCCTGCTCATTCGGACAATCGCACATCCGCCGCACCACGTCGGGATGTTTGATGACGAGAGTGCAGCGCGGTTGGCCGGCGCCGCACGCGCTTCCGTCCCACAATCGGACTTGCAAGTCGCCTTTGCCGTATCGCGCGAGAAGAGTATCGAAGAGCTCGATTGCGGCATGGGCCGGAACTTCTCTGACGGCATTTTCGGCCAACGCGCCCATGAATATCACCTCCTCGGCGGTCTCGAGGTGCAGGTCATGTTGCCATGGAACGATCTTGCAGCAGGATCCGGCCGAGTACAACTTTTCAGCGGGCGCCGGTCGCCGAAATCCCGAATTGGCACAGAATGCCAGGGAGGGCTTCAAGATTCAAGCTCGCTGCTCCACGCCGCCGGGCCGGGGATCGACGCGAAAGGCAGATTGCAACGGTCGAAGGATGTCCGGTCTGGGTGTGACTTACGTCATAGACGGGGTTCGATCCAAGGTGCACTCTCTTCTCCTCATTCACATTCTTCTTAGGCGGGACCGTTGGACCAGCAGCAATACCAGGTCCGATTCGCAGACCGGGAGTATTGGCGCGAACAGATCAAATGCCAGTACGCGTGTCCGGTCCACACCGATGCGCGCGGTTATGTGCGGGCCATCGCGTCGGGAGAGTATGAAGACGCCTACCTGATCGCTCGCGGTCCGAACCCTCTGGCCTCCATCTGCGGGCGCATCTGCGGGGCACCCTGCGAGGCGGCCTGCCGGCGGGGCAGCATCGACCAGCCCATCTCCATCCGCGCGCTCAAGCGGTTCGTGTGTGAAAAGTTCGGCTGCGAATCCCGGGCCGATGCCGGCAAAGAGCTGTTCCCGTACCTAAAAAGCGAGAGCGCCGATCGTCAGTGCGACGATCTCGACGAACTCCGTCACCTTCTCGATTTCCTCGCCAACGCAGACTTTCCCCAGCCCACGGGAGAGCGCATCGCGATCATCGGCTGCGGGCCTGCCGGCCTGGCTGCCGGGCACGATCTCGCGCTGATGGGCTTTCGTCCAACCATCTTCGAAATGGATCCCATACCTGCAGGCATGCTGGCTACCGGGGTGCCGGGCTATCGTCTGCCGCGCAAACTGATCGAAGCCGAAGTGGCGGTGATCCAGGCCATGGGCGTGGAGATCCGCTGCAGTACCCAGGTGGGAAAGGACGTGAGTTTTGCCGACCTGCGGCGCGACTTCGCGGCGGTTGTGATTGCCTGCGGCGCCAAACGCTCGCGTGCGTTGCCCATCCCGAACGCGGAAGCGATTGGGGTGATGGGGGGCGTGGATTTTCTCCGCGACGTGGCCCTGGGCAAGAAGGTGGAGTTGGGCCAGCGCGTGATCGTGGTGGGCGGTGGCAACGTCGCCTACGACGTGGCGCGCACGGTGCTGCGCCAGGAAGAGTACGACGTCTCCCGCACCGCGGCCCGCATGGCGGGCGTACGCCAGGTGAATCTGGTCTGCCTGGAATCGCTGGAAGAGATGCCGGCGGACACGGTGGAGATCGTCGAGGGACAGGAAGAGGGCATCCTTCGGCACAACAGTTGGGGGCCGAAGGAAATCCTGGTGCGGGAGAGCAACGGGCAGAAGTTCGTGCGGGGCGTGCGGTTTGTGCGCTGCGTCCAGGTCTATGACCAGAACAAGCGATTCGCCCCCAAGTTCGACGAGAGTGTCACCACCGAAATCGAGGGCGACACGGTCCTGCTGTCGGTCGGGCAATCGGCGGACCTGAGCTTCCTCGATGCGGAGCGCGACGGCATCCAGATGCGCTCCCCGCAGCAGATCGTGAACGATCCCGCGACCTGTGCCACCTCCGCGCCGGGGATCTTCATCGCCGGTGACATCGCCTACGGACCGCGGCTGATGATTCATGCCATTGCCAGCGGCAAGCAGGCCGCGCGCTCCATCTACCGGCATCTGCGAGGCCGGGAGATCGCGCCGGAGGAAGTGCAGTTCCACGCTCCTCTCGAGCATTATCAGCGGGAAAAGCACTACGAACGCCGCGCTCGCCTGGCCATTCCCACCCGTTCCGCGGAAGAGCGGCTGAAGGACCCGTCGGCGCTGGTGGAGATCGGCTACAACGAAGAGGAGGCGCGCGCCGAGGCCGGACGCTGTCTGGATTGCGGCATCAACACCATCTTCGACGGCGAGCGCTGCATCCTGTGCGGCGGATGCGTCGATGTCTGTCCGACGGTGTGCCTGAAGCTGGTGTCTTTCGATCGCATCGCGCCCACGCC
>JAIQFT010000105.1 GCA_020073185.1 Terriglobia bacterium | reverse complement strand
CCGCAGCCGGACCAGATACTCTCGGCAAGCTGCCTCTGTCGAAAAGCGGGCCTCAAATTCAGCCTGATTTCGTGGATAATCCTCCATGGCAGGCCATACTACATCTTGGGGTCACCTGAGTGAAGTAGATACCCCATTTTTAGGAATTGCAGAATTTGCGAACTGACGAATTGATGGCGAGCGCAACCGGCAATTCGTAAATTCGACAATTCCAGCAGAGCGCCTCACAGAAGCGATTCGTTACACCATTCCCTTGCGTAATTCTTCCAGTTCATAGCGGGTGCCGCGCCAGATGACGCCGCGATAGCGGAGGGTGTGCGCCATCGAGCGCAGCATGGTGTAGACGATCAGCAGCGCGCTGATGGGATGGAACAGGAATGTCCAGGCGGGGACGGCGGTGCGGCGCGCCATGCCGATGTAGATGCCGGCGAGCCCGGCGAGCGCGGCAAGGTACGGAAGCCTGGCCCAGCCGGGCGCGACGATGGCGCCGGTCAGCGGCATGAGGTTCAAGAAGAGCCAGAGCGCGGAGGCACCCAGCGCTTTGGCGGGACGGAATTGCATCAGGGCAAAAAGATTTTTCGTCAGGTTGCGTACCAGCCCGAAGGCGCCGCTTCCCCATGACCAGGGCAGCAGGCCGGGGCCGAAGACGTTGCGCTGCGCGAGGCGGTTGAGCTTGATCAGCTTGCCGAGTTTCATGTCCTCGATGACTTCGAGGCCCAAGGCGCGAAAAGTGCCGATTGCCTGATAGGCAGTGCGGCGGACGAGGTTGAAGGGGCCGAGGCCGATGAAGTCGGCGGAGTCGGCGTCGTCAACTTTCCAGGGCCGGTGGCCGAAGATAAACAGCAGTTGAAATCCGCCGAGCATGATCTTTTCGCCCGTGCTGCGCAGGATGTAGGAGGGAAAGAGAACGAGATGGTCGGCGCGCTGCTGTTCCGCGTAGGCGATGGCGCGGCGGAGGCAGTCGGAACGGAAGTTGACGTCGGCGTCGGTGAAGAGGAGCCAGTCGCCGGTGGCCCGCTCGGCGGCGGTCCACATGGCGTGCGGTTTGCCGAGCCAACCGGAGGGCAGGTCGGCGATGTGAAGGACGTGCAGCGGCGGCGCGCCGGAGTGCTGGGCGGCGACACGGTCCATGATCTCGCCGGTGGAGTCGTGGGAGCGGTCGTTAATCGCAAAGACTTCGAAATCGGGATAGTCGAGGGCGAGTACGGAGTGGAGCGCGGCCTCCACGTGCAGCGCTTCGTTGCGCGCGGGAATGATGATGCTGACGCGGGGAGAAAACGGGTTTTCGGTTTTCGGCTCTCGGTTTTCGGTTTTCGGTTGTCGGTTATCAGCCGCCGGAAAATGGTCCCATGCGGGGTGGGTAATATCGGCGACGCGGCGCAGGTTGAGGCCGTCGCGCAGGCGGTCGAGCCAGATCCATGCCAGTAGAAGGCCGAAGATCCACCACAGGACGATCATGGGGCGACTCCGGCGGGCTGCGATTCGTCGATCTTGATGGGCGGTGCGTAACGCTTTCCGTAATGCAGGATGGCGGAAGCAATGGCGACGGCGACCACCGCGGCGAGAAATCCGGTCTGCAGCGAACTGCGGTCGGAAATGAAGCCGACGAGGGTGGGCGAAAAAGCGTCACCGAGCAGATGAATGGTGAACAGATTGACGGCGATGGCGGTGGCGCGGATGTGGGCGCCGACGGAATTGACGACCGCGGCGTTCAGGGGCGCCATGTTGAGGAACAGGAGGAATTCGGTAAGGAACATGGCAGGATACATCAGGCCGCCATGGCTAGTGATGGCGACGAGCATGGCCGGGACCGCGATCAGCATGGTGAGGGAAGACACGCTGTAATAGGCGCCGCGATTTTTGCGCAGCACGCGGTCGCCGAGCCAGCCGCCGATGAGGGTGGCGACGACGGCGTTGAAGGCGGTCATGCCGCCAAAGATCAGGTTGGCTTTCTCCAGAGGCTCGTGACGGATGCGGGAGAGGAAGGTCGGCATCCAGACCTGCAGGGCGCCGACGCCAAAGGTCCACAAGGCCATGCCGAGGGTGGCATACCAGAAAGCGCCGTTGCGGGCAAGGCCGCGGATGGTGCCGCGCTCGCGCGTTTCGGGAAGCGTGTCCTGCATGCCGCGCGGAGGCTCGGGAATGAATGCGAGCGCGGCGGCGAGAATGAAACCGGGAACGGCGGCGACGTAGAAAGGCGCGCGCCAGCCGTACAAGTGGCTGACGCTGCCCCCGACAATGTAACCGACGGCGGTGCCCAAGCCGATGCAGATATAGAAAATGCCGAGGACGCGGCCGCGCTTGGCTTCCGGAAAGAGGTCGGCGAGGAAGGAAGGCGCGATGGTGGCAAAGGTCGCCTCACCGATGCCGACGACGGTGTGGCGGACGAGCAGGGTACGGAAATCGTAGGTCAGCGCGGTAAGCAATGTGGAGGCGCTCCAGAGAAGGGCGCCGGCAATCATGATGCCGCGCCGCTGGGTGCGGTCGGCAAGCGCGCCGATGAAAGGCGCGGTGAACATGTAGCAGAAGAAAAAGGCGCTGGTGAGCAGGCCGAATTCGGCGTCGGTACGGTGGAATTCGGTTTGCACCAGCGGCTGGACGGCGAACAGGACAGAACGGTCAACGTAGTTGAAGAAGTTGAGGCCGGTGAGGATGGCAAGAGCGGCGGCCGGATGCTGGTGCGGGCGGGGCATGGGAGAGTGGGGAATATAGCAGAGTGGCCGGTGGTCAGGGCTAGTGGCTGTCTCATCGAACATGTTCTGTAACGGATCGCTCGGTGCGTACGCTACTTCCTGCGGGGCCAGCGGGCCAGGACGGTGGCGCCGATGCCGCCGCGGGGATTGAAGTCGCCCTTGACTTCGGCCCAGACGGGACGGGCGGCGCGAACGATATCTTCGAGAATGCGGTTGACGATATTCTCCTGGAAAATGCCAAGATTGCGGTAGGTGAGCAGGTATTCCTTCAGCGACTTGAGTTCGAGGCAGCGCTGGGCGGGCATGTAGCGGATGGTGATGACGCCGAAGTCGGGCAGGCCGGTCTTAGGGCATACGGAGGTGAACTCGGGGACGTCAATCACGATCTCATACTTCGGGAACTGATTGGGCCAGGTCTCAATCGCGGGAAAGTTGGCGTTGAGACCGGAGCGGGCGTGTTCGGGGGTGTAGCGGGGTTTGCTGGGCATCGCGTTTCATTGTATATGCGGGCGATTTTCAGCAATCAGTACTTAGGAGTTAGGAGTCAGGAGTTAGGAGTTAGGAGTCAGCGATTGACCCGCACACATGGCGCAGTCGAGGACCCCAGGCTAATTGCCGATCCGAATGTGGATTTTACGAGCCTCGATGGGAAAACGGGCGTGACGCCGGAATCAAGCGGGTGCGGTAGAACATCTAATTCTCGTCGGCAGCTCTGGGTTGCGAGTCTTCAGTAACTTGAGCGGCGAAGGATGGAAGCCGGGGGCTGCAACTTCTGCGGCGGAACGGTGTCTGAATAGGTACGGTATGTCCGTGAATGTATTACGGTTAAGTTATACTTCCTAATTGCCTAATGGCGCGCCAGCAAAATTCGGAGGGGGGCTGGAACCGGCGGCTCAACCGGCTATGGCTGATCCTGGTAGCCATCGCCGTGGCCGTGATCATCCTGGCGGCGTTCATGTCGCGGCGGCGGGAGGTGCCGGTGAGGGCCGCGACGGCGGAGCGGGAGACGATCACCGCCACCATCCAGACCAACGGGAAGATCGAGCCACTCAACAACTTCGAGGCACACTCACCCGCGCCAACGGCGGTGAAGCGCGTGCTGGTTCACGAGGGCGAGCACGTCAAGGCGGGGCAGTTGCTGGTGGAGTTGGACAATGCAGGTTTCCGGTCGCAAGCGGCTAAGGCGATGGCGCAGATCCGCGCGGCGGAAGCCGATCTCAGCGCCGTCAAGAACGGCGGGACGCGGGAAGAGGTTTTGACGACCGAGTCGCAATTGGCAACGGCAAAAACGGAGCGCGAGGCAGCGCAACGCAACCTGGAGGCGATGCGGGCCTTGCAGCAGCGCGGGGCGGCGTCGGCCGGCGAAGTCAAAGATGCGGAAAGCCGGCTGAAGACGGTGCAGGCGCAGATTTCCCTGCTGGAGCAGAAACTGAATTCGCGCTATTCGAAGGCAGAGGTGGAGAGAGTCCGCGCGCAGGAAGAGGACGCCAAGGCTGCCTATGCGGCAGCGCAGGAACTGCTGCAGCAAACCGATGTGAGGGCGCCGCGTGACGGGATGGTGTATTACCTGCCGGTGCGGCCGGGACAGTTTGTGGCGACGGGCGAGTTGCTGGTGCAGGTAGCGAACCTCTCCCAGGTGCAATTGCGCGCCTTCGTCGATGAGCCGGACATCGGCAAGCTGCAGCCGGGACAGGCGGTGCGGGTGGCCTGGGACGCGCGACCGGAGCGGACCTGGGATGGCAAGGTAACGCAGGTGCCGACCACGGTTGTTACTCTCGGAACTCGTAACGTGGGGCAGTTCACGTGTATTGTGGACAATCCGGAAGAGAAACTTTTGCCCAACATTAACGTTAATGTAACTATCGTCACGGCGAGACATGACTCTGCACTGACGGTGCCGCGCGAGGCGATCCATCAGGACGACGGCAAGCGCTTCGTATATCAGATCGTGAATGGCGAACTGAAACGGCGGGACGTGCAAACGGCGCTATCGAACCTGACCAGAATGGAGATTACCGAGGGACTGGCGGAGAAAGCCGAGGTGGCGTTGGGCTCCGAAGACCAGCAACCTTTGAAGCCGGACATGTCCGTCAGGGTGATTCAGGAATGAAGCAAAGGACCATTGCACTGGCAATTACGTTGATGCTGGGCCTGGGAGGAAGCGCCTGGGCCGAAAGCGCACCCGTGTCGGCCGCGGTTTCGGGCGGCGCGGCGGTAGCGGTGGGCATCAACGAGATGCTCTCGGCGGGACGGGTTGACGACGCGGTGAAGGCGCTGGATGTCCGTCTGAAGGACTCTCCGCGCGATGCGGAAGCGTACAACCTGCTTTCACGCAGCTATTTCGCGATGCAGAAGTGGGACCGGGCGGTCGCCGCCGGCGAAAAGGCGGTAAGCATAGCGCCCAACAACAGCGAGTACCACATGTGGCTGGGGCGGGCGTATGCGGAAAAGGCGGACCACTCCAGCTTCGTCACGGCGGCGACGCTAACCAAGAAAATTCGGCAGGAGTTCGAGCGGGCGGTGGAGTTGGATGCCTCCAATGTGAGTGCACGTTCGGACCTGGCGGAGTTCTACATCGAGGCGCCCGCGTTCATGGGCGGCGGCAAGAGCAAAGCCAGGCAGCAGGCCGAAGCGCTAGCGCAGCAGGACGAGGCGGCGGCGCACTGGCTGCAGGCGCGCATCGCGGAAAAAGACAAGCGCTTCGACGTTGCCGAACAGGAGTACCACAAGGCCATCCAGGCGAGCGGAAACCAGGGCAGCTACTGGCTGAACCTGGCGTCGTTTTACCGGCGGCAGAAGCGGCTGAGCGAGATGGAGGCGGCGATCACCTCGGCCATGGCGGCGGACAAGAAGCGCCCGAACGTGCTGTTCGACGCGGCGCAGATCCTGTTCGGCGCGGGACGGAATTTTGTCGGCGCGGCCAATTTCGTGCGCAAGTACCTGGTCAACGGGCCTACGGTGGAAGAGGCGCCGGCGTTCCAAGCTCACTACCTGCTGGGCGAGATCCTGGAGAAAGAGGGCGACAAGGCGGGCGCGGCGACGGAGTACAAAGCGGCGCTGGCGCTGGCCAGCGATTATGAGCGGGCGCGCACGGCGCTGAACCGGCTGAATCAGAAATAGAGTTAGGAGTTAGGAGTTAGCGCAAGGGCACATGCATTCGCGTGTGCCTTTAGTTTTTGCTACCGAGGCACCAGTGGCGGATCCTGTGTTGGGAGCCGAATCGCGAGTTGTGAGTCTTAGACCATTTTCGTAGTTACTGTAGACCATAACTGCAATGGGCGAACCAGGCGGAGGCGTTCTCCGCCGTTACCGCCGCCAAGGCTTCGGCGACGGCAGACTCCAGAGCTTCCAAGGTACGGGCCTTGGCCGAGCGCA
>JAIQFT010000104.1 GCA_020073185.1 Terriglobia bacterium | reverse complement strand
CGTACGCCACCAAAATCCTCCGCCGCAGATCGTCGGAAAAGGCTCGTGCCATCAGCTGTATTCGCAGAGACCGCCAGCACCAGCAGCTTACGTCCAAACACTCATTCGCGGGTATATCTACTCGGGAACCGCTCTAAGGAACACGTTCGCGCCTGGAGGCCCGAAAAGCCAGTTCCATAGCGGCATAGCAGGGCTGAGATTGCAATGGTCAGGTCTGCGGAGTTTAGCCGTTGGCCTTATCAGCACTAACGGCAGTTGCGTAACTCACCAAGATTGCTGGGACGGACGTCCGGGAAGACCCACATTTGCCAAACCCCGGCAAATGTGGGGCACCCTCGAGTTCTAGTCTCCGGAGGCGGCGCGTGCCAGTTCGGCGGAAGCCGCGGCCCCTCCTGGTTCTTGGATGGATGCAACCGGCTGCGGCAGCACGGCGCTCTTCATCCGAGGCAGTTTGATATCCCACGCCAGGCCGAGCATGCGCAGCACCGAAATTCCGTACCAGTTCAAATCGAACTCATACCAGGCTAACCCGTGGCGCGCCGATTGCGGGTGTGCGTGATGGTTGTTGTGCCAGCCTTCACCCCAGGTGATCATAGCGATCCAGAAGTTATTGGTGGAATCGTCGCCGGTCTGAAAACGCTGCGAGCCCCACATGTGCGTGGCTGAATTGACGAAATAGGTGGCGTGCGAGCCGACGGTTACGTGCAGGAAAATCCCCCACAGCAGGCACGACCATCCTACCGCCCATCCAAACGTCAGGCCGCCGACCACGAGCACAGCGCCCGCCAGCGTGACCAGCGGCACCCAATGCCACTTGCTGATCCAGAGGTGAAACCGGTCTTTGCGCAGGTCGGGGACGTAAGGCAGCAGCTCGGTGGTTCGGTTGTGATTAGCCTGTCCGGTGATGATCCATCCCATGTGCGCCCAGAATCCGCCATCGTGGGGAGAATGGGGGTCGCCTTCCTGGTCGGAGTTCTGATGATGCAGGCGATGCGTTGCCACCCAGCCGATCGGTCCGC
The DNA here is from genome assembly GCA_020073185.1 of Terriglobia bacterium. Classification (NCBI taxonomy): domain Bacteria; kingdom Pseudomonadati; phylum Acidobacteriota; class Terriglobia; species Terriglobia bacterium. The sequence continues at coordinate 5,396 of JAIQFT010000104.1, read as the reverse complement.
CTTGCAGGCATAGCGTCGCGCAGACGGTGAGGAAATACTCCACCCACTTCGGGCACTTGTAGCCGCGATGCGTGAGCAGGCGGTGGTAGCCCATGCCGATGCCGAGACTCCCCGACACCCACCACAGAAGCAGAAACAGCGCCAGCCCCTTCCAGGTGAAGAAAAAGAACGCGGCAATGGCGCCGACGTGACAAAGGCCAAGAAAGAATGCGATCGTCCAGTTCAGCGGCTGGGTAAATGTGCGGTCACGCGCGACCATTCTCATGAAAGTGGAATTCTCCTAGTCGCCGGATGTGACCGGAAGCAGCTCTTCGTGAATCGCCGGAGTTACAGCGGCGATGTGCTCAGCGGTCGCTTGCGGCGGCGCGCCGGTCATAAATCGCGGCAGCTTGATGTCCCACGCCAACCCGAGCATGCGCAGGGCGCAAATCCCGTACCAGTTGACGTCGAACTCATACCATGCCAGCCCGTGACGGGCCGATTGCGCGTGTGCGTGATGGTTGTTGTGCCAGCCTTCGCCGAAGGTCAGCATGGCGACCCAGAAGCTGTTACGCGAGGTGTCGCCGGTGAGAAATCTCTGGCGCCCCCACATGTGCGTCGCCGAGTTCACCAGCCATGTGGCGTGCAGGCCCATCGTGGTGCGGAAGAAAATTCCCCACAGCAGGCAGCTCACGCCACCCACGGCGAGAACGATCACTCCGAGAACGACCATCGGCACCCAGTGCCACTTGCTGATCCAGGCATGGAATTTGTCTTTGCGCAGATCGGGGACGTAGGGCAGGTTGGCATCGGAGTTGTTATGGATGGCTCGGCCGGTGATGATCCAGCCCATGTGCGCCCAGAAGCCGCCGTCGCGCGGCGAGTGCGGATCGCCGTCCTGGTCCGAGTTCTGATGATGGACGCGGTGGGTAGCCACCCAGAACATGGGTCCGCCTTCCAGCGCCAGCGCCCCGCAAGTGGTCAGGAAATACTCCACCCACTTCGGGCACTTGTAGCCGCGATGCGTGAGCAGACGGTGGTAGCCCATCCCGATTCCCAGGCTTCCTGTCATCCACCACAACACCGCCGCCACCGCCAGTCCTTTCCAGGTGAACATGAACAGCGCGGCAATTGCGCCGACGTGGAATGCCGCCATGAAGAAGGTGGTCAGCAGACTAATCGGCTCACGAAACGTTCGATCACGCGTGCGGATACCCATCAATGCCATCCCCTGCATTGAAGGTATCAAGCGGCGAGGCATGGGTTTGTAATACTTGTGTAATACCTCGATCGGCGAGTGGCCAGCCGTTGACTCAGTCGTCCGCGTAGCTCTGCTCTGGGATGGGCCCATGCGTTGCAGATGCCTTGCGTGCTTTGCGCGTCACCTCGGTCTGCCCTACTTCGTCCAGGGCGAGATGTTTTGTCTCCGGAGAGAACAGGAGACTCGCGAAAGCCATGACCGAGCCCGCGGTCAACACCACGGCGGGCGACAGCCACATATCCTGCTTCTCAATCGCACTGATGAAGGGGATCTTGTGCGCCCACCAGACGTACACCCCGAACCACGCCCCGATCAATGCGCCCGAAGAGTACCCGAAACCCACCCCGGACGCCCGCGACCCGGTCGGGAATCGTTCGCACAGGTACGCGGGCACGATTCCCCATGCGAGTTTCAGCAGACCCGCCATGGTGGTTCCGATGATGGCCATCCAGAGGTTCCGGCGAACCGCAGCATGATACAGAACGAAGTAAACGGGGATTCCGAACAGGATGAGAAACGCGCAGTACCACTGCGTGAGAATCTTTCTTCCCGTCTTGTCGGACAGCCAGCCATAAAGGTTATAGCCGAGGAAAGCGATGAACAGCGCGAAGCCGTAAATCAGGCTGTAGGTGGTGGTGTCAAAGCCCCGCCCGCCGAGCGTCAGGACGTTGGGGAGGAAACCATAGACCGCGTAATCGGTAAGGAACAGGCCGGTCATAAAGACGAAGACCTGAAGGAAAGTCCACAGCGCCGGAGGCTTGAACAGGTTGAGGAAGGGCGCTTTCTCAATGGATCCATTGCGCTTGGCTTTTTGAAATTCCGGAGACTCATGCAGGTTTCGCCGCAGATAAAGTGCCAGGAAAACCGGCACTACGCCGGTGGCGAACGCAATCCGCCACCCGTACTGCAGCATCGCAGGTTTAGACAGGAGCCAAGACGTCGCGGCGAACACCAGCGAGGCCAGGACATATCCCATCGGGAACCCCGACTGCACGAAGCCGCCAATGGCGCCGCGGCGACCGTCAGGAGCATGCTCGATGGCGAAGGTGTGCCCGACGGCGTACTCGCCGCCGAAGAAGCATCCCATCACGAAACGGAGCACGCAAAAAAGAACGTAGGCCCAGACGCCCAGTTGTGCGTAGGTGGGCAGAAAGGCCGCTACAAACGACATCACGCCCACGCCTCCGATAGTCAGGATCAGGAGCCGCTTGCGCCCTACCTTGTCGGCGCAGTGCCCGAAGATGGCGGCGCCGACCGGCCTGGCGGCCATGGTAATGGAATACGTAAACACGATGGTGATGTACTGCCAGGCTGCATTCCCCGTCGACGAGGCGAAGATCTTCACCAGGATGGGCGCCATAATCAGCACCATTGCCATGTCGTAGGCGTCTAGTCCGAACCCGAGAAACTGAGACATCATCGCCTGCTTGGTTTCTCGCGACAGCTGACCTTTATTGACCTGAATTGCAGCGGCCCCTGTGCCCATTTCACACTCTCCTAACGGTTGTTGTTTGCCGGAAATGATGGTGTGAAAACCTTTGCACAGTGAGATGTGCAGGCCGCCTTCCAACTCTCCGGTGGGGGCTAACTACTTGTGGTTGTTAATGATGAGCGTACTGAGCCGAAATCAGCCGCCGCCGACCGTCGACGAAATATTGGCAGGTGCCGAAATGAGGGCAGAAGGCGCTCCTCGGACGGCGGAACCAACGCTATCATTATGGCTGCGACTCGCGTCACACTTCCGACTGCGGCAGATCACAGCCGTTGCACCGGGGCCGGACGTAATGTCGTGAGTGGACCCGGCTGCGCCGGGTCAAGAATCACCATGGCCGTCTCCACCACAGAACCGCGTGCCACCGTATCGGCTGACTCCGATGAGCGCCACCTGGAAGCTCTGGTTGAGGTGTTTGAGTGCATCAGCCTGCATGGTGATCTCCAACAGTTGCTGCACGAAATCGCGTCTCGGCTCCGCCCTCTGGTTGCATTCGACGTCATGTACGTCAGCCTGTACGACGCGCTGCACAACGTAATGCGCGTCAGCGTCGTGGAGGCAAGCATTCCCGTCGCCCTGCCGGTCCACCTGCAAGTTCCGCTGGACGAATCGGCCGCCGGATTCTCCTGGAAGACGCAACAGCCGCTCTTCGTGAATGACTTGCGAAACGAGCCTCGGTTCCCCGAAGTGGCGCGGATCATGTACGAGAGCAACGTTCGCCGTTTATGCGTGTTGCCGCTCACCACGGTGCACCGCAGGCTGGGGGCGATTGCCTTCTGCCGGGTGCAGGAGGTGGAGTACGCCGAGGCGGAAGTCCGCTTGCTGGAGAAGGCGACGGCGGAAATCGCCCTTGCGGTCGATAACTCCCTCCATCATCAAGAGGTGGTCAGATACGAGAAGCAACTTCAAGATGAGCGGGATCGTACTCGCCGGCTGTTAGATTTCACCAACACGCTGGTCAACAACCTTGGCCTGGAAGAGCTCTTTTCTGCGATTTCGGCCGGCCTGCGGAACATCGTTCACCACGATTATGCGTCCCTGGTCTTTCCGGCGCTGGGAACCAACGAACTGACGATCTATGCGGTCGATTTTCCGCACGGCAAGGGACTGGTCCGTGCCAATTTGAGTTTTAACAAGAAGGGTTCCCTTGCCGAACGGGTGTTCGCGACCGGGAAGTCTGTGTTCACCAATCTGCTGCAGGTGGAAGATTTTCCGGCAGAGCCAACTCATCTGTTGCTCGCAGAGGGATTGAAATCCGCCTGCTGTTTGCCGCTGGTGAATCGCGAACGTTCGATTGGAGCGCTGACTCTGGCATCCGTTCGCCCAGCCGCGTTCAGCCTCACCGATGCGGCTCTGCTGGGCCAGATTGCCAACCAGGTGGCCATTGCCCTTGACAACGCCCTGGCGTTCCGTGAGATCGCCGAACTCAAGGACAGGCTGACGGAAGAGAAGCTGTACCTGCAGGATGAGATCCGCACCGAGTTCAACTTCGATGAAATCATCGGGCAGAACCAGGAAATCAAGGCACTTCTCAGGCAGGTAGAGACGGTCGGCCCCACCGACGCTCCGGTGCTCATTCTCGGTGAAACTGGAACCGGAAAGGAGTTGGTTGCCCGGGCCATCCACCGGCTCAGCCGGCGTCAAGACCGCGCCTTCGTCAAGATCAATTGCGCCGCCATCCCGACCGGGCTTCTCGAGAGTGAATTGTTTGGACACGAAAAAGGCGCGTTTACCGGCGCCATCGCCCGCAAGGTAGGCCGATTGGAGTTGGCTCACCTCGGGACGATCTTCCTCGACGAGATCGGCGACATTTCACCGGAACTTCAGCCCAAGCTCCTGCGCGTCCTGCAGGAGAGTGAGTTTGAAAGGCTGGGCAGCAATACCACGATTCATGTCGATGTGCGGCTGATCGCGGCCACCAACCGCAACCTGGGGCAGATGGTAACCGACAACCAGTTTCGCAGCGATCTCTACTACCGCCTCCGCGTTTTTCCCATTCTCGTTCCGCCGCTGCGGGAGAGGAAAGACGATATTCCGCTGCTGGTTCGTTTCTTTGTTGAGAAGTACTCGCGCCGCATGGCTAAGGCCATCAAGAAAATTCCAGCGGATGCAATGGCGGCGCTGGTCAATTGGCGCTGGCCCGGCAATATTCGAGAGATGGAGAACTTTATCGAGCGTTGCCTCATTCTCTCGCCCGGTCCGGTGCTGAACGTTCCCGTCGATGAACTGAAGGAACCCGGTGAAGTCGCTCCCGTTGCAAGTGCGACCCTGGAATCGGCGGAGCGGGAGTGTATCCTCGGAGCGCTGCGGGGCGCCGGCGGCGTGATCTCCGGCGCCAACGGGGCTGCTGCTAAGTTGGGCCTCAAGCGGACGACTCTGCAGGCGAAGATGAAGAAGCTCGGAATCACCCGCTCGCAACTCGGCTCCGAACCGCGCTCGAAGCCCTAGGGAACCTCTGATCAAGTCACCTTCTTTGAAAGGGACGACCTTCAGGCCGTCCGTAAATGCCGCACAACGAACACGGCTTTAGACCATTTTCAAAGATAGTGTAGACTACAGATGGCGATTCTCTGCTCATCGGCATGGCGGGAGCATATTCCAACGATTTGCGACGGAAGTTTTTGCAGGCCTATGAGAAGGGAAAGGGAACGTTACAGGAGCTGG
>JAIQFT010000103.1 GCA_020073185.1 Terriglobia bacterium | reverse complement strand
CCTCTCCGTCAACATCAGCGTGACCTGCTCCACCGAACCGATTTCGAGCACGCGCTCCACTCCGGGCTGATCGGGCACGATTTTCTTCATCCACGCGCCGACCGCGTCACTCCGCATCCGGTCATCGCCCGGGCGCAGAGAATGGGCCACCCAGAGTTTCGCGCCATGCCGTTGCGCAAAGGAGCGCGCAAAGGCGATCCCCGCGGCGGCACCCGGATTGAGACCCGTGGCCAGCACGATGTTGCGGAAGACGGCCTCGCCGTCGGGCGCGGTGCGGGCGCAGGGGCCGACGGTCAGCACTGGACAGGGTGCGCATTGCGCGAGTTTCTCCGCCGCCGAACCGAGCAGCAGGTGGCGCAGCCCGTGGCGCCCACGCGTCCCGGTCACAATCAGGTCCACCCCATGTTCCTCGGCGATGCGGACCACCTCGGGCACGACCGCGCCGTGGCGGAGCACCGGCTGGACGCGAATTCCGCTGCATTCCGGCGAGGCCAGCGTTTGGTCGAGCCGGCGGGTGGCGTCAATGCGCTGCAGCAGGGTCAGTTCGGGGCAGACTGTCCAGGGGCGTGCCTCGATCACATGAGCCACATAAAGGTGGGCCCCCGAACCCCTGGCCAGACGGGCGGCATGGCGGAGGGCGGCTTGTGCGGCGGGCGAAAAATCGGTGGCCAGCAGGATGCGCCCTAGTCGGAGGCCGGGATGTGAGGTCGCAGCCATGGTGCTCTACGCGCGCAGATCCCCTCAAGCGGGACAGCGCTCCGCATCCAACAGTTTCGGCGTAGGCCGGCGCGGTGGGAAGGAGGCCGATTACAGGGCTATGTGATGCAAATCAAAGGCAGATGTGATGCGGCCTTCCTCGGACGGGAACTTCTGTGGGACAGGGAGCGTAATCTTCATGTAGGCGCTGAGCAAACCGCTGACGCACACCCAGTCTTTCTGTTGACCTTCTGGCGACCGCTACGTCTGAAACAGGGCGGAGGTCACCGTCGGCGCGCCCGTTCGCATGTACATGCTTCGCGTAGCCCTGATCACCGCGGTCATCCTGCTGGCGGCAGGCGGCGGATGGGCGCAACTGCGTCCGACCTCGGCGCCTCCCGCGTCGGTGCGCATTCCGCGGCTGAACTCGGGTCCCAAGCTGGAAGACTACCTTGCCATGAAAGCCAATTCAGAATGGGAAGGAAAGCTGGCGAAGGTGGATGACTTTCGCCAGTGGCGCCCCAACGACGGCGCGCCTTCCACGCAGAAAACCGTCGCTTATCTTGGCTACGACGATAAGACCCTGTACATCATCTTCGTCTGCTTCGATTCCAATCCCAACGCCATCCGCGCCCACCTCAGCGCGCGCGACCAGGGCTTCAGCGATGATTTCGTCGATGTCTGGCTGGACACCTTCCATGACCACCACAGGATGTATGAATTTCTGGTGAACCCGCTGGGCGTGCAGGCAGATGGCATCGACGATGAGACCAATAACAACGAGGACTTTACCTTCGACACGGTCTGGGACTCGCGCGGCAAGCTCACCGACCGGGGCTACGTGGTTTGGATTGCCATCCCGTTCAAGAGCCTGCGCTTTGCCAACGCAGACGTGCAGACTTGGGGTATCCTGCTGCAGCGCGACATCACGCGCAACGCCGAGAAAACCTTCTGGCCGCGCTGCACGCAAAACGTTGTCGGTCTGGCCAGCCAATCCGCCGATCTGGGCGGAATCGAAAACATCTCGCCCGGGCGCAACATGCAATTCATCCCCTACGGGCTGTTGCGCTCGTTCCGCGGCCTCGACCTGCGCGATCCCAGCGCACCACAATTTACTGCGAAAACGGCCAAGGTGGATGGCGGCGTGGATTCCAAGTTCATCCTGAAGAAAAGCCTGGTGCTGGACTTCACGATCGAACCTGATTTCAGCCAGATTGAATCCGACCAGCCGCAAGTTACGGTCAGCCAGCGCTTCGAAGTATTCTTCCCGGAGAAGCGCCCGTTCTTCCTGGAAAACGCCAGCTATTTCGCTACGCCGATCAACCTGTTCTTTACGCGGCGCATCGCCAACCCGCAGTTCGGGGCGCGGTTGACCGGCCGCCTGGGGCGCTTCTCGATCGGAGCGCTGGCGGCCGACGATCGCTCGCCGGGCCTGATTGTGCCCGATAACGATCCGCTCGCCGGCAAGCGCGCGCAGTTCGCGATTGTGCGCGCCGCCCGCGACATATTGCGGGATTCCACACTGGGCGTGATCTACACCGACCGCGAGTTCGATGGCGCCTTCAACCGCGTTGGCGGCGTGGACGGCCGCATTCGCCTCAGCAAGACGGTGATCACCAGCTTCCAAGCGGTCGAGAGCGCCACGCGCAATACCGACGGCAGCTACCTGGCCGGTCCGGCGTTCGAGTTCGACCTCGCCAAGAGCAGCCACGCGCTGAATGCCGACCTGCATTACACCGGGCGCAGCGACGGTTTCCGCACACTCTCCGGCTTCGATCCGCAGCCCGACATTCACACTATCAACGAAGACGTGAATTACACCTGGTGGCCGAAGAAGAGCCGGTATGTGCTGAACTACGGGACAGACCTGAACTCGTACCAGATCCGCGACCGCGAAGGGAACACGATCAATTGGGGAGTCGAGCCGCAGTTCTACATCGAGTTTCATCGCCAGACGCGCATCAATTACGGTTACGCGACCGAGGCGGAGACACTGCGCCCGCGCGATTTCAGCGTGCTCGCGCGCAACGTCGATTTTCTGCGGCACACCAACGTCGTGCAGTTTCGGAGCGCGCCGCTGCCGCAGGTTTCGTTCTCGATTGATTACCGCTGGGGGCGCCGCGTCAATTATGCGCCCGCCGTCGCCGCGCCGCCGTACCTGGCGCGACGCAATGGAGTTGACCTGGAGATGACGCTGCATCCGGTCAACCGGCTGCAGGTTGACAACTCGTACCTATGGTTCCGACTGGGCGGCGTGGAGTCAAGGCTGCCCGCGTTCAATAACCACATCCTCCGCTCGAAGTGGAATTACCAGTTCACGCGCGAGCTGTCGGCCAGGGTCATCCTGCAGTACAACTCGATCCTCGCCAATCCGCTGTGGACCTCGCTGGCCCCGGCCAAGACCATGAATGCCGATTTCCTGATCTCCTATCTGCTGCACCCGGGCACGGCGATTTATGCGGGCTATAACAGCAACGCGGAAAATATCGACCGCTTACTGGCGCTCGGCCCGGACGGCAACCTGCGGCGCACGCGCAGTTCGTTCATCAACGACAATCGTGAGTTTTTTGTGAAGGTGTCGTATTTGTTGAGGTTCTGACGCCTAGTGCAGGATTGCGGAGTCGCGGGCGAGGGCAAGCCCAGAGAAGTTCCCTACTCGATCTAGCTCTGCAATCAACGGCTCAATTTTAGGTTGATCTCCAGGTTCACTGGCGTGCGACCCGACTGGCACGACCGCCTGTGATTGGAGTCACCGCAAAGACACGCTGGGACGGTTAAGTTACCTTGGAGCTGCCGTTCATTGGCAAACCCGCTCGGCGGATGTTACGAGGAGGTGACCATGGCGGATTGCGAGAAACTGCGAACATGTCCGTTCTTCATCGACCAAATGGCCCAGATGCCATGTGTGGCGAGCCTGATGAAGACGACCTTTTGCCACGGCGACAAGACGCGTTGTGCCAGGTATCAGGTCTTCATGGCTGGCGTCCCTGTACCGGCTGATCTTCTCCCCAACGATGTTGGCAGGGCCCAGCAACTCTTGAGTCACCGGTAGCCTGCGTAGGGGACGTATGCGCGGTACGAAGACAGATCTCGCAGGCGAGGGCGCCCGCACCACACCGGAGCTTGGGGACTGGGAAGATGCGGCCCCCGCGAGGGTGCGGGGGCCTACAGATTCTAAGAAGCTTACAGATCCCTATGAACGGACTAACTCTCGCAGCGCGTGAACACCACGCGATCGCTGAGCACGAAGTTCAGCAGCCAGCATGTCGTGATGGCAATCAGGTTTGCTGCGATTACGGGCAAGTGCAGTTCGCCGACCAGCCATCGCATCGCCACCGCGTTGCCCGCCAGCGAAACCGCCCCGTTGGTCAGGTGAAAACGCACCAGCCGCGCAAGCGATTCCCACCCGGACACAACGCCGCGGTCGCGCCAGGTATAGCGCTCGTGCCAGACGAAGTTATGCAGGATGGCGGCCTCGACCGCCAGCACGGTGGCGATCAGGTAATCCATGCCCGCGCGCCGCAGCAATGCCAGCACGCCGAGCTGCACAGCGATGCCCAGGGCGCCGACCAGGCTGAACCGCCCCAATCGCCGACGGGTGCCGGGCAGTTCACCTCGCCTGCCGGCTATCGACCAATGACCATCGACCAGCGACCGCTTCTTCATGGCAGGCGCTCCTCGCGGTAGAGCTGCGCGATATGAGTTGCGGCAGATATCAGCAGCACGATCGTCATGCCGGCAATTCCAATGATGCCGCCGACGTCCAACAGCAGAAATCGTCCGCCGAGCACGCGAGGGTTGCCGCGGAAGAAGAGCGCGAGGTTGCCGAGGGCGAGCGCCATGCGCATTTCCGTGGGGCCAAGCCTGCCATACGAAAGCCGGAACGAACCCAGCGTGTAGGTCGTCAGATAAACCTCGATGGAAAGCAGCAGAAAGGCGACCAACATGCCCATGGCGATCCACGGATTGACGTAGCCGGAGAGCGCCAGCCCCGCCATCAAGAACAGCGCGCCGAAGCTGTCGAGCAGGTGGTCGACGTAGAAGCCGTAGCGCGGCCGCTGGCAATGGCGCAGGCGGGCAAGCGTGCCGTCCAGGCTGTCACCGAACCAGTTGACGGCGAGAAAGAAGGTGGCGCCCAGCAGTCCCCAGGCATGCCAGCGCGCCAGCGCGTACGAACCGCCCCCCAGCATCATCCCGAGCGAGCCCAGCACCGTGAGGCGGTCTGAGTTCACCCACGCCGGCAGCCGCGTCGCCAGCCAGTTCAACGCCTTGCGCTCGCCGGCCGCCGAGAAACTCTCTTGCACCCGCTTCTCCTGTTTGAACCCAACGCGCACGATGGTGGAACGCATTCCTGCTACCGGAGCGCCGCCCAGGTCCGAGTACCAATCGTCGTAGGTCTTCATGAGGAAGTCTCCGTACTCGGGCGCACTATGCGGCTTGGCGCCGGATGACCTCAATGCAGCGCGGGTCAACTGCAGGTCAATTCCTAAGCCTCTCCGCACCTGTCACATACGAAGGTTCATCATCCCGAAGGGGGGTGATTTCGGCCGCGGGATATACTCTCGGCACCTTGTGGGGTCTCGCTTGGCTGCCGAAACCCGTTCGCTGACCGACATTTCGTCCGCCGTGGTGGACAAGGAAGCCGGGCTGCACCGGCAACTCTCGTCACGCCAAGTGGCGATGATCGCCATTGGCGGAGCGATTGGAACCGGGCTATTCCTTGGCAGCTCGCTGGCCGTGCGCGCCGCCGGGCCGGCCGTGACCCTGACCTTCGTTCTCGGCGCGATCATCACGCTGCTGCTGATGGGGGCGCTCTCGGAAATGGCGGTCGCGCACCCCACCGCCGGCTCGTTCGGCGTACATGCCGAGATTTACCTGGGACGCTGGGCTGGGTTCGTCGTGCGCTACACCTACTGGGCGGTGCAGGCGATCGCGATTGGCGGTGAAGCTGCGGCGGTGGCGGTGTACTGCCGCTGGTGGTTTCCCAACCTGCCGTCGTGGCTGTGGATTGTGGCGTTTTCGGCGGGACTGTTGTGGGTGAATGCGCGCAGCGTCGGCAGCTTCGGCACATTTGAATACTGGTTCGCGATGATCAAGGTGGTTGCCATCATTTTGTTCATCGTATTCGGCGCGGCCATGCTGCTGGGCGTGGGCCATCCCGCGATCGGGGCGCGAAATTACACCGCGCACGGCGGATTTTTCCCGCGCGGCCTCTCGGGCATGTGGATGGCGATCGTGTTTGTCATTTACGGCTACATCGGGGCAGAAATCGTCGCGGTGACGGCAGGCGAGGCCAGGGACCCGGAGCGCGCCGTGCCCCGCGCCATGCGCTCCATGGTCGGGCGCCTCATCCTCTTCTATATCGGCTCGATGATCGTGCTCATCGGCGTGGTCCCCTGGACCCGCATCCAACCGGCCGCCGACGTCACCGCCAGCCCGTTCGTCACCGTCTTCCAGCTCATGGGAATTCCGGCGGCGGCGCACGTGGTGAACTTCGTCGTGCTCACCGCCGCGCTCTCCAGCATCAATTGCAACTTCTACCTGGTGACGCGCATGATGTTCTCCCTGGCGCGCGGCGGCTACGCGCCGAGCGTGTTCGGCCAGGTGTCGCGCCAGGGGACGCCGGTGAATGCGCTGCTGATTTCCACCTTCGGCCTGGCGCTGGCGACCGTCATGGCCGTCCTGTTTCCACTCACCGCGTACGTTTACATGTTCGGGATTGCGTTGTTCGGCGGCCTGTTTATCTGGCTGATGATTTTTCGGCTCTGCGCAGGAATCTGAAAAACTCGTGGATTTACTGGATTCCAGAGTAGCGGTTTGGCGGTACGCTCGGCGGGATGAGCGACAGTGAGTGGACGAAGATTCTGGGGTGGCCGGGTTACCGCGTCTATCGA
>JAIQFT010000102.1 GCA_020073185.1 Terriglobia bacterium | reverse complement strand
CCCGCGCCGGGAAGATCGGAATCGGCCGTGCAGAAGTGGAATCTCGATGTCCCGCGCGAAAAACTTGGCGAACTCACGCAACCGAGTACGCCGCTGCCCGTGCCGAAATTCAGCTACTTACACCACGGGCTGCTAGGGCTGGAAAGACTCCAAGGGCACGCTTGATGGCCGTGCCCTTGTTGTTTTTGACGCTGTATTATCGACTCTTTGGCCTGGGTGTCGCGCCGGTGCCGTGTGAGTCAGGCAGCCACGTGCACGTCAGACAGGCACTTCCTGACCTCGTCCAACACCTGCTTATCGTCCCACTTGCAAGCCACGCCATGCGCGCCCAAGTGCTGCAAGTACTGCTCGGAAAACGGATTTCGGGCGGTGGAATGCATGACGACGCAGGGCGTCCAAGCGTTGGAGCGCAGCAGCTTCAACACCCGCTCGCAGTTCAGGTCGGGTGGATGATCCCCGACCAGCAGCACGTCGTAGTGGGTGGCATCCATCAGTTTCAAGGCTTCCGGCAGGTTCCATGCGGTCGTGGTCTCGTAACCTTCCTCCTCCAGTACCCGTTGCAGGGCGGTTAGTACGGATTCATCATTGTCCACCATGAGGATTCTCTTGCGTTGCTGGCGCATGGCAATCACCTCCTCGGACGAGGGTTCGCACACATACGTCGCGGCAGAAAGGCTGCCGGGTACGCGCATCAGCGAACCACAGAACACACAGGGATTCAGGGAAATCGCGCAACCAAGGCAATCGCGCTGGAAGCCAAGGGTCATGGGATCGTTTATCCCACTCCGCAGGGTGGGTACCCGGCTAAGGTTAGCTTACTCCTGTCGGTAGGGGATTTCAGCCATTACTTGAGTGCGGCCACGACCGCAATTCCCAAAACAGGTTGGTGGCCAGGCATTCGGATATTGCCTTCAGTCAGTCATTCCGGCTTCTTTGAAGCGGCTATTTCACTTCCCGGATTACAAACAAGTCCCCGAGCTTTCGATTGCAGGTGTACGCATAGGTGCGCCCGTCAGGGGAGATGACGCGGAAGGAAATGACAGTGACACCGGTGAGGTCGGCCGGGGCCAGCGTCCTCCAAAGTCGTTTCCGGCCGGAGATAGGATCGAGCAGTGAGAGCCGACGAGGCAGCGTACCAGCGCCTCCTGCCGGGGTGAATTGCCTGCAGCCCAGTGCCTGGAGTCTGCAGCCTAATCGGCCATCACCGGCTCGCGCTCATCCTGCGCGGCTTCTGCTTGTGGCTTCTTCAACTTCTTGTGCCACCACTGCTGCAGTTGGTCCAGGTAGATAAAGAACACGGGCGTGATGTAGAGGGTGAGCAACTGCGAAAACACCAGGCCGCCGACCACGGCCAGCCCCAGTGGCCGGCGCGATTCCGCGCCCACGCCGATGCCCAGCGCGATGGGCAACGTGCCCATCAGTGCCGCCATGGTGGTCATCATGATCGGCCGGAAGCGCACCAGGCAGCCGTAATAGATGGCGTCGGGCGCGGTCTTGCCGGCATTGCGCTGCGCGTCGAGCGCGAAGTCAATCATCATGATGGCGTTCTTTTTCACGATGCCCACCAGCATGATGATTCCCACGAACCCGTAAAGGTTCAGGTCGAGGTGGAAGAGCTTGAGCGTGAGCAGCGCGCCCACGCCCGCCGCCGGCAGCCCGGACAAGATCGTAATCGGGTGGATGAAGCTCTCGTACAAAATCCCGAGCACGATGTAGATGACCAGGACGGCCATGATCAGCAGGATGCCAAGCCCCTTAAACGACGACTCGAATGCCTGCGCCGCGCCCTGGAAGCTGGTGGTGATGCTGTCGGGCAGCACGCGGCGCGAAACGCGGTTGATTTCGTTGACCGCGTCGCCCAGCGCCACGCCCGGCTTCAGGTCGAAGGAAACCGTGACCGCGGGCAGTTGTCCCAGGTGATTGATCGCCATCGGCCCCAGGTCGCGCCGCAGGTGCGCCAGTTCCGACAACGGAACCAGTTGCGGGGCGCAGGTCTGCGATTGGCAGGAGCGCACGTAGAGCAGCGACAGCGCCGAAGGGTCCATCTGGTACTCGGGCTTCACTTCCATGACCACGCGATAGGCGTTGTTGGGCGCGTAGATGGTGGAAATCTGGCGCGAGCTGTACGCGGTGTAGAGCGCGTCCTCGATCTGCGTCGCGGTCACGTTCATGCTCGACGCCTTGTCGCGGTTGATCTCGATATTGACCTGCGGGTTCTTCATCAGCAGGTCGCTGGTGACATCCTGCAGGATCGGGCTCTTGCGCAGCTCGGCTTCCAGCTTGGGGGCGTAGTCGTACAAGTCCTTGGTGTCGGGGCTCTGCAGGCTGTACTGGTACTGGCTCTTGGTGAGTTGGCCGCCGATGCGGATGAGCGGCGGATTCTGCAGGAAGCTCTGGATGCCGGGAATTCTCGCCACGATCGGACGCCAGCGCTGCATCATGGCGTCCACGCCCGGGCGCTCCCCCAGCGGAACGAAGCGCGCCACCATGAATCCCTGGTTGGTGGCGCCGCGCGGTACCGCCGCGAAAAACGTACTCACGTACTTGCCGTCGGGCGAATCCAGAATGGCGCGCGCCACCGCCACCTGGTGCGCCTTCATGTCTTCGAACGAAATGCCCTGCACCGCCTCCGTCATGATGTAGATCTGGCCCTGGTCCTCGCTGGCGAGAAAGCCCTTGGGGATGGTGACGAACAGGTAGCCGGTGGCCACCAGCACTACTGCCGACACTGCCATCACCGAGCGCTTGTGCCGCAGCACCACCTGCAGGGTTTTGTCGTAGAGGTGCAGCATACCGTCGAAAAATTTCTCCGACAGCATGTAGAGTTTGCCGTGTTTGACCTCGGCCACCGGGCGCAGAAGGCGGCTGCACAACATCGGGGTCAGGCTCAGGGAAACCACGCCCGAGACCAAAATGGCGGCCCCGATGGTCACCGCGAACTCGTGCAGCAGCCGCCCGACGATCCCGCCCATGAACAGCACCGGGATGAACACCGCCGCCAGCGAGAGGGTCATGGAAACAATGGTGAACCCGATCTCGCGCGAGCCGCGGAAGGCCGCCTGCATCGGGTTCTCGCCCTGCTCCATGTGGCGCACGATGTTTTCCAGCATGACGATCGCGTCGTCCACCACGAACCCCACCGACAATGTGAGCGCCATCAGCGACAGGTTGTCGAGCGAGTAGTTGAGCGCGTACATCACGGCAAACGTGCCAATCAGCGAGAACGGCAGCGCCAGGCTGGGAATCAGGGTCGCCGACAGATTCCGCAGGAACAGGAAGATGACCAGGATCACCAGAACGAGCGACAGGAACAGCGTGAACTTCACGTCGTCCACCGACGCCCGGATGGACCGGGAGCGGTCGTACAGGGTGTCCAGCGAAACCGAGGCCGGGATCTGCGAGCGGAACGACGGCAGCAGCCTGCGAATGCTGTCCACCACCTCTACCGTGTTCGTCCCCGGCTGCTTCTGGATGGCGAGCACGATGGCGCGGTTCAGCTTGTGATCGGGCCCGGCGTACCAGCTCGCGGTCTTGTCGTTCTCGACGCTGTCGAAGACGTTGCCCAGGTCGCCCAGCCGCACCGGCGAGCCATTGCGGTAGGCGACGACCAGCGGCCGGTACTGGTCGGCATTTGTAAGCTGGCCGGTGGCCTGCAAGGTGAACGCCTGCCGGTTGCCCCACAGCGTGCCGGTCGGCAGGTTGACGTTGCCGCTCTGCACGGCCAGGTTCACTTCGTCAATGCCGATCTGGTGGGCTGCCAGTTTTTTCGGATCAAGCTGTGCCCGCACCGCGTACTTCTGCGCGCCGTAGACCATCACCTGCGCCACGCCGCTGACCATCGAGATGCGCTGCGCCATCAAGGTTTCGGCGTATTCGTCCACGTCGGAGAGCCGTAACGTCGGCGAACTGACCGCCAGGTACAGCACCGGCTGATCGGCCGGGTTCACCTTCTGGTACGTCGGCGGGGCGGGCAGGTCCTGCGGCAGGTCGCGGCCCGCCTTGGCGATCATCGCCTGCACGTCCTGCGCCGCCGCATCAATGTTCCGGCTGAGGTTGAATTGCAGGGTGATGGATGTCGTCCCCAGCATGTTGGTGGACGTCATCTGGTCCAGGCCGGCGATGGTGGAGAACTGCTTCTCCAGCGGCATGGCGACCGCCGATGCCATCGTGTCGGGGCTGGCGCCGGGAAGGGCGACCCCCACCTGGATGGTGGGGAAATCGACGTTCGGCAGATCGCTCACCGGCAGCGCGCGATACCCCATGAAGCCGAACAGAAGAATCGCCAGCATGACCAGCGTGGTCATGACCGGGCGCCGGATAAAGAGTTCCGCGATGCTCACAGTCCGCTACCCTGCCGGTTGGGCGGCTGCGAGGCCGCTTCCGTGTTGCTGGCCGCGTTGGCCGGTTTCGCCAATGCCACTTTCTTGCCAGGCGTCAGACGCACCTGGCCGTCGGTAACCACCTGATCGCCGACACGCACGCCCGACGTGATTACCGATTCGTTGCCGATGCTGCGCGACACCGTCACGTTGCGCAGTTCCGCCGTATTGTCCGCCGTGACGACAAACACGTATTGTCCGTTCTGCCCGGTCTGCACCGCCGCACTGGGCACGAGCACAGCGTTCTTGTCGGTGGTCAGGGTCATGCTGACATCGGCAAACTGGCCCGGCCACAGGCGCCGGTCGCGATTGGGGAAGGTGGCCTTCAGCTTGATGGTGCCCGTCGCCGGGTCCACGGTGTTGTCAAGGAAGGTGAGCACGCCCTCGGCCGGCTTGGGCTCGTTAGGCACGCGCACCGTCACCGGCAGCCTGCGGCTCGCCTGAAATTTCTTGATCTCCGGCAGATACATTTCCGGCACAGCGAAGGTGGCGTAGATGGGCTGGACCTGGTTAATGGTGATCAGGGCAATGTCGTTCGCCTTGACCACATTTCCCAAGTGCACCATCAGATTTCCCGTGCGCCCGTCGAGCGGGGATAGGATGGCGGTATAGGTGAGGTTGACCTTGGCGGTCTCTACGGCGGCGCGATCGGCTTCCAGAGCCTGCTTCAGGGCGTCGGCCGCGGTCTGCATTTGATCATTCTGCTCGCGCGAAACCACACCCTGTTTGTAGAGCGCGGCGTAGCGGGTGGCTTGCGCGCGCGCATTGGCTTCCTGCGCCGAGTCGCGCGCCAGGTTGCCCTGAGCCTGCGCCAGCGCCGCCCGGTAGGGCCGCGGATCAATCTCGAACAGCAGCGAACCCTTGCGCACATCCTGCCCTTCGGTGAAGCCGAGGCGGGTGATCTCACCCGCGATCATCGACTTCACCTGCACGTTGGAGTACGCCTCCACCGTGCCCACCACCTTGACGTCGACGGGGACGTCGCGCTGCGTCGCCACCGCGACCACTACCGGCGCCGCCGTGTCCACGGGCGGACCGGCCTTGGTTTTGCCGCACCCCGCGAGCCACGCCGCAGATGCCATCAGCACCACCAGCAAAGCCGACACCGGGTGCCCCGTTCTAGCCCGGGTTCGGCCCGGACGGGGATTTTCTTTACGTTTTATAAGTTCGTTGATCATGATGAAAAACTTCCCTGCCTTATCTTTATCAAGCGGCAATCAAGAACGCTGTTGCCCGTTACCGGTCCTAGCTCCTCGGTACTTCCATTCCGTGCAGCCAGACATCGACCAGCGTTGCGCTGACGTGCTGCGGATCGAAGGTCTGCACCCGCTTGCCGCCGAACAGTTCCTGGATCTGGAAATGGTACACAATCATGCCCAGGAAGCCACGCGCCGCCAGCAGCGGATCAACATCGCGGAAGCGGCCTTGCGCAATCCCGCACCGAATGAAATCGGCCAGCAGCTCCAAATATTGCGCCACATGAGTGCGGAAGAAGCGGTGCGTCAGTTCGTGGTTCTCCAGTGCGGTGTACAGCAGAAGCCGGCTGAGGGTGACGTCGCGGCTCAGCAACTCTTCGGCGATGGCGGTCAGCACGTCGCGGTCGCTGCCGCCCGCCGCCAGCTTGGCTTCGAGGCGCGCCCGTCCCGCGCGAATCCGGATTTGGTTCTCAATGACCGCCCAGTACAGCTCTTCCTTCGTGGGAAAATGACGAAAGATGATCGCCTCGTTGACGCGCACTTGCTGGGCGATCTGCCGCGTTGTCGTCCCTTGATAACCCTGTCGTGCGAACAGCTCGGTGGCCAAATCCAGAATCTGCTGACGCCGCTCCCCCGCCGGAATTCTCACCTGGGAGGTCGACATTGTAAGTATCCGCTTACTTTTTATCCGAGGTGGGTAGACATGTCAATTGGAAAGGGATGGGTGGCACAGGTGCCCTCGCATGTGTCGTCCGCGGAAACTGAACAAGGCTTGGACCCTGCGAAATGTCGTCCGCCAAAGCAACGGCCGGGATACCTCCCCCCTGAGGTTATGTAGGAGATGGTGGTCCGGCAACGGCCGCGCCGCTGAATTGGTCGGCTTACGCGGCGCGGGATGCGGCTGGCAATGTCTACCAGGAGTGCGCCTGTATTTTCGGCTCTGCGCAGGAATCTGAAAAACTCGTGGATTTACTGGATTCCAGAGTAGCGGTTTGGCGGTACGCTCGGCGGGATGAGCGACAGTGAGTGGACGAAGATTCTGGGGTGGCCGGGTTACCGCGTCTATCGAA
>JAIQFT010000101.1 GCA_020073185.1 Terriglobia bacterium | reverse complement strand
CCACCGTCGCCACCGCCTCGAAGCGGTGCTTCCGCATGGCTTGGCCGATGAGGATGATCTGCGGCGCAAACATTACCGCGCATCCGCTGGTCAGCAAATCGCCGCGGTTGATGCTCTCCAGATTCAGCCCGTTCCCATTCCCCGCCGGCACCGTCATCAGGTACAGCCCAACAAACGCGATGAACACGCCCGCCACCGTCCACGCATTCACCTTCTTGCGCCAGCCGATGGCCAGAAACACTGGCACTAAAATCACGGAGAATCCGGTGAGAAACGCCGATTTCGACGGCGTCGTCAGCCGCAGCCCAGTGGTCTGGAAAGAAAATCCCAGCCACAAAGGGATGGCCACCAGCACGCCTGCGCGCAACGCATCCCGCGACATGTCGCGCAGTTCCCGCCGATAAAACGCCGCCAGCGCCGCGGACGCCAGCGTGATGCGCACCGCGTTGAACAGCAGCGGAGAAATGTCCTGCAGCGCGTCCTTGATCTGGACGAAGGTCGCCCCCCAGACCAGGGTCACCAGCACCAGCAGGATGTGAGCCTTCACCGATCGCGACACGGAATTAGCTTATCAGTACGGAGTTGCGGGGTCCGACCGGTTACATCACCGGCGGAATCGTGATTCCCATGACTTCCAGAACGCGCATCAGCTCGCGGCGCACCACCGCCGTGGTAGCAAGCAGAAACTGCTTCTTGGCCTCACCGGCTTCGCTGAGGATGTGGTGCCGGTGATAGAAATTGTTGAACACCTGCGCCAACTGAAACGCGTGCTTGGCAGAGTAGGCGGGCTCGGCGGTCGCAATGCACTGCTCGATGACGTACGACGTTTTCGCGGCTGCCAGCCAGAGCTCCCAAAATTCATTTCCAGATTCGCCGCAAAAGAATCGTGCGAAATTCTCCGTTTGTGACTTCGAGTTCTGCAGCGCCGCTTCCGGATCAACGTCCGCCTTGCGGAAGATGTTGGTCGCTCGCACCACGGCGTACTGCGCGTAAGGTCCGGTTTCACCCTCGAAGCTGAGCGCGTCCTTGAAGTCGAAGGCGATCACGCTCGGCTTGGTGAACTTGAGCATGAAATAACGGAGCGCGCCAACGGCGATTTGCGTGGCGATGTCGCGGCGCTCTTCCTCGCGCAGCTCGGCATGACGCGAGTCCACTTCCTTGCGCGCCGCCGCGATCAGCGTGTCGATCAGGTCATCGGCTTTCACTCCGAAGCCCTTGCGTCCGGAAACCTCGATGTACGATTTGCCCCAATCGTCTTCGCTGAGTTGGTAGCCGAGTTCCGCGGCGCAGCGCGGCGTGAGCGCGACCATTTCGTAGGAAAAATGCGTGTAATGCTCCGCCGCTTCGGTGTAGCCCAGCGCGCGCAGCGCTTCGATGACCGTGTTCTGCGCTTCCGCCTGGCGCGCGTCAATCACGTTGTAGATGGCGCTCACGCCGCCAAAATGCGGATGCTCCCGCTCTCCCTCGACCGCGGAAATCCAAACTTCATGCTGGTTGGGATATTCATGGAAGCGGCGATATTCGAAGTCGCGCCCCAGCAGCCCGAACTTCCACAAGTGATAGGCAATATCCTTGCCGACGTAGCCGACCGTGCCGTTGGAGCGCACGATGACCTTCTGGTCTTCTTCCGTGTGCTCCTCGTCCGGCTTGCCCGCGGCGTGCGGACGTCCCATCACCCAACAACCTTGGTTCTTGCCCTCGGTTTCGAGGTAGAGCACGCCTTTATCTTTCATCTGCTGGAACGCCAAGTCCCAGAAGTGCAGGCGCAGGATTTCGCTCTCGCGCGGCAGGAAGTCGTACTCGATGGAAAGCCTTTCCATCGTTTCCAGGTGCCGGCGAAGAACGGTGGTGGATATCGTCTCGGCGATGTCAGCGGATTCGTTGCCCCCCTGCTCGATCGCATGCAACGCGTCGGCGCGCTTCTGCAGGTGCGCCTTGTCTTCCTGATACCAGTGCGACACGCGCGCATAGAGGTCCCAGCAGAGGTAATCGAAATGGGGCTCGCGGCGCGCGAGCTGCTCGATCTCGGCTTTGCTCTTGCGCTCCAATTCGCGGAAGCCAACCACGACGTCGGCCACCTGCACGCCGGTGTTGTCAATGTAGTTCTGCACGTCCACGGCGCGGCCGGCGGCGCGCAGCAGGCGCACGAAAGTGTCGCCGAGGATGGCGTTGCGGAGATGCCCGATGTGTGCCGCTTTGTTGGGATTGACGCTGGTGTGCTCGACCTGAATCTTGCCTGCGCCGTCCCGCAGTTGCGGGTGTTCATCACCGGAGGCGAGCGCCGCGGCAGCCGCGGCGCGGTTCAGACGCGCGTTGATGTAGCCGGCGCCCGCAACTTCCAGCTTGTCGAAGCCTTCGATCGCACCGATGGCGTCGATGATCTCCTCGGCGATCTTGCGCGGCGGCTTGCGCAGGCGCTTGGCAAGTTCGAACGACAGCGGCAGGCCGTATTCGCCCAGCTCGACCTTGGGAGGCTGCTCGATCACCACGTTGGGCAGATCAATGTCGTAGGTCTCGCGCAGGCAGGCGCGGACACGGTCGGCGAGCTGTTGCTGAAAGCGGCGGTACAAGAGGCCGATTATAGCAATGGGAGAAGGTTTGACGAGGGTGGAGAGCTTCCCTATGATGAAGAATTCGAGAATTCAGAAGTCAGAATCTGTCGCTGGTCGTTGGTCGTTAGTCGTTGGCCAAGACAGATATGCGAACCACCAACGACTAACGACCACCGGCCTCCTTCAGGCATTCGCCAGTACAGAACAATGTCCGAGAAGTTCTACATCACGACGCCGATCTACTACGTGAATGCGCGGCCGCATTTGGGGCACGCGTACACGACCATCGTCTGCGACACGATTGCGCGGCGCCAGCGAATGCTGGGCAAGAACACATTTCTGCTGACCGGGACCGACGAGCACGGCGTCAACGTGGAGCGCGCGGCGCAGGCCGCGGGACGCGATCCCAACGAATACGTGGAGGAGATCGCGGCGGCGTTCAAGGCCATGGCCGACGGCGTGGGTGCGACCTACGATAAGTTCATCCGCACAACTTCGGCGGAGCACAAGCGCGGCGTGCAGGCGCTGTTCCGCGTGTTGCGCGACAACGGCTTCATCTACAAGGGCACTTACACCGGCCAATACTGCGTGCACGACAATCTTTACGTGGATTCCGCCGGTCCCGGGGCGCCTTGCCCAACGTGCGGCCGACCCACCGAGACGATCAGCGAGGAGAACTACTTTTTCAAGTTGTCGGCCTTCGAGGACAAGCTGCTGAAGTACTACCAGGAGCATGCGGACTTCATCAGGCCGGAGACGCGGCGCAACGAGGTGATGTCGTTCGTGCGCGGCGGCCTGCGCGATCTCTCGATCAGCCGCAGCACGTTCAAGTGGGGCATTCCGGTGCCGGACGATCCCGGCCACGTAATCTACGTGTGGCTGGACGCGCTGAGCAACTACATCACCGCCATCGGCTACGGGTCGGACAAGAAGAAAGACCAGCAGCAGTTCGAGAAATATTGGCCTGCCGAGCTGCACATGATCGGCAAGGAGATCGTGCGCTTCCACTGCGTCTACTGGCCGGCGTTTCTGCTGGCCGCAAATCTGCCGCTGCCCAAGACGATCATGGCGCACGGTTGGATCCTGTTCGAGCAGGACAAGATGTCCAAGTCGCGCGGCAACATCGTGCGCGCGGAGACGATCATCGACGTGCTCGGAGTGGACGCGCTGCGCTATTTCCTGCTGCGCGAGATCGTGTTCGGGCACGATGGATCGTTCTCCTTTGACGCGCTGGTCGGGCGCTTCAATTCCGACCTGGCGAACGACTATGGCAATCTCGCCAGCCGGACGCTGAGCATGATCCAGCGCTATTTCCGAGGCGAAGTCCCGTACCCGAGTGCGACCGTGGCGCGCACCGCGGCCGACAATGCGATCCAGGAGGAAGCGGCACGGACGATCGAAGAGTGCCAACGCCTGTTCGACGATTACCAGTTCTCGCGCGCGCTGGAGTGCGCCTGGGGCGTGATCGGCGCGGTGAATAAGTACATCGTGGAAAACGAGCCCTGGGCGGTCGCGGAAAAGCAGGATGAGGAGAGCCGATCGCGGCTGGGCACAATCCTGTACACCGCGGCCGAGGCGCTGCGGATCGTGACCGCGCTGGTGCATCCGGTGATTCCGGAGTCGAGCTCGCGGATCTGGAAGCAGCTCGGGCTCGGTGACATCAAAAAGTTCCGGCTGGACCAGCTCAAGTGGGGGCAACTCGAGCTGGGCACCAAGCTGGGCAAAGTGGAGCCGGTGTTTCCGCGCGTCGACAAAACGGCGATCGAGAAGATGCACGCACTTGAGCAGCAGGGACGGGCGCCGGTGGTTTCCGTCGACTCGAAAAAGCCGCCGTCCTCCGCGGAAGCGCGACCGCCCGTCGAGTTGGAGATCGGACAGGACGGCGAACCCGCGCCCCCCGCAGGCTTAGGCGCGGAAGCGAGTCAGCCGGCAACGCCAGCAGCGGCGAGCGCACCGGCCGCTGCGTCGAGCGCGAAGCCCGCAGCGGCAGTCCCGGAAGGAAAGATCTCGATTGACGATTTCCTGAAGGTGGAGATGCGCGTCGGGCAGGTGAAGTCGGCGGAGAAAGTCAAAGGCGCCGACCGGCTGCTGCGGCTGGAAGTGGATATTGGGACGGAAGTGCGACAACTCGTGGCGGGCATCGCCGAGGCGTACACGCCGGAGCAATTGATCGGGCGCAAGGTGGTGATCGTCGCCAACCTGGCGCCGCGCAAGCTGAAGGGTTTGGAATCCAACGGCATGATCGTGGCCGCGTCGGTCGAGGGCGGCAAGCCGGTGCTGACGGGATTTCTGGAAGACGTGCCGGTTGGGGCAAAGCTGAAATAAACGATAACAATAAAGAAACACAGAGACACAGAGAAATGAAGAATCAAGAATGAAGAACGAAGAACGAAGAATAAATAAGGTGGTTTCCGGTTGTCATTCTAACTTCTTAATTCTTAATTTTCTTCTCCGTGCTTCCGTGTCTCCGTGGTTTGTTTGGGTATGTACGTAGATTCCCACTGCCACCTGGAAGGGCCGAAGTTCGCACACGACCGCGAGCAGGTGATCGCGCGGGCGCGAGCAGCCGGCGTTGAGGCGCTGCTGGCCATTGGGAATGGCCGCGGGCCGGACGATGTGGCATGTGGGATTAGACTCGCGGGACAATGGTCAATGGTCGATGGCCGATGGCAACAGCAGACTCCTCCCCTTCGCTCCGCTCAGGGCTCGGCGCTTTGCGCCTCGGCTGACAAGTCGTTAAGAATCTTTGCCACGATCGGAATTCATCCGCATGAGGCGGCGCTGGCGGAGGAGCGGCACTTCAACGAGATGGAAAAGCTGGCGCGGGATCCGCAGGTGATCGCGTGGGGGGAGATCGGGCTGGATTATTTTTACGATCACTCGCCGCGCGAGGTGCAGCAAAAGGTTTTCGTGCGCCAGATGGAATTGGCAAGGGCGGCGAAGCTGCCGATCGTGATTCACAACCGGCCGTCGGACAACAGCGAGAATGCGTGGCAAGACCTGTTCCGCCTGCTGCGGGAACATTGGCAGTCGAGCGGCTTGGGCGGGATTCTGCACTGCTTTACCGGCACGGTGGAGCACGCGCGGGCAGGCATGGATTTGGGATTCATGATTTCGTTCGCCGGAAACGTGAGCTATCCGAAAGCGGTTTCCCTTCGCGAGGCAGCGGCGCAACTCCCGCTGCAACGGATATTGATTGAGACGGACTCGCCGTATTTGGCGCCGGTGCCGCATCGCGGGAAACGCAATGAGCCGGCGTACGTGGCAGAGGCGTCGCGCCATATTGGAGAGTTGCGCGGGATCTCGGGCGAGGAAGTGGGCGCGGCGACGACGGAGAACTTCTACCGCTTCTTCGGGATAGGTTAGCCATAGAGGACACAGAGGACGAATTAAGAATTAAGAAGTCAGAACTCGGGCACTTAGAAGTCAGGTGTCATCCGAGTCAACGTTCGGCGGAATGAGCGGCCCGGTCGCACACGGCTTCATTCATTGTGCCTTCTTAATTCTCCATTCCTTTGTGACTTCTTGACTCATTTTCTTCCTCTGTTCCTCTGTGGCTAAGCTTTCCTTCCGCGATACAGTCCCGCGATCCCGAAGGTGTAGGGCGTCCAGGAGACGTCGGCAAAGCCGGCGGCGCGCAGGCGTCCGAGCATTTCGCTGGGCGAGGGAAAGCGCTCGACGGAGGCGGGCAGGTACGCGTACGGGCCCTTGACGCCGGAGATCACGGTGCCGACGGCGGGAAGCACGCGCTTGAAATAGACGCGGTAGACGCGGCCGATGAGACCGCCTGGTTCGCCGAAATCCAGGATGCCGACTTCTCCACCGGGACGCAGCACGCGGAAGATTTCGCGCAGGCCGGCGTTGTAGTCGGCCAGATTGCGAAAACCGAAGGCGGACGTGACCAGGTCAAAGCTGGCGTCGGGCAGGGGAAGTCCAAGAGCGTCGGCTTCGAACCATTGCAGCGAAGCGTCCCGGGTCTTCTCGACGGCGCGAACGAGCATGGCGTGGGAGAAGTCGGCGCCGCAAATTTCAGCTTGGCTGCTGGACGCGCGCCGCAGGGCGAAGGCCATGTCGCCGGTGCCACAGCAGAGGTCGAGGGCGCGGGTCCCGGGACGTTGCAGGATGTGGCGGAAGCTGCGGGCGGCACGGCGCCACCATAGGCGGTCGATGTTGAACGAGAGGAGGTGGTTGAGCAGGTCGTAGCGCGGCGCGATGGAGGTGAACATGTCGCGCACGGCGGCGGCAGCCTGATGGCGGTCGTGCGCGCCTTCGGGGGCCGCGCCGAGAACGGGCTTGGGGATTTCCGCCACGGATTAAGTTAACCACAGAGGACACGGAGGACGGCAAATCGAAGTCGCGGCGGACAACGGAGTCCCTAGCAGCCCGTGGTGTAAGTAGCTGAATTTCGGCACGGGCAGCGGCGTACTCGGTTGCGTGAGTTCGCCAAGTTTTTCGCGCGGGACATCGAGATTCCACTTCTGCACGGCCGATTCCGATCTTCCCGGCGCGGG
>JAIQFT010000100.1 GCA_020073185.1 Terriglobia bacterium | reverse complement strand
ATTCTACAGATTCTCAGCCTCACACTTTTCGAGAAAACGCCCATTTTATGCGCCCTTCAGGCCATCGACCAGGACGCCAATTTCACCGAAAACGTCAACCAACTGATTCTGTTCAACTTTTAACCGGACAGCAGTGATGTTTTTCATTTGGCGGGTGGCCCAGCCTTCAAGCAGCCAGCAGACTGTGCGTGCACCACCCTTGGCGCTTTTCGAAAGGTGGGAATGCGAATCTCGACACCCTCCGCAGTTCCGAAATGACGTCCAAAGTCTGCACCGGCTCTTACTCCGTAAGAACAATCGCAGATATTGCATATAGACTAGGCTTGTGCCGGTTCTGCGGCAACCATCATTTTGCACTTCGTGACCGCAAGCTGTTTTCGCCGACGAGCCGCGCTCGAAGCCCTAAATTTCACATTTCAATTCCTTTCAATTCCTCGACATCGCTTGAAGCTGTCAAGCCCCTCCAACTTGAGATTTTTCGCTAACCACCTCATTCAACGGCAGAAATGTACAGCTCGTATGTGGCGGGTATGCCCCCTCCAATCTGCTAAGCTACATGTAGAGCGTTGAGAAAGAAACAGAACCCCTGCCCCTACCGCTAGGCTTTTCGCTTTTGCCGCTCAATCGCAGCTAACCTATTGCGGATCAATATTTTGCCAGTAAACCGTCTCAATTCAAAGATTTGGCGTGAACTTCTCGCTAAATGTATGATTCTTAAAGATCGACCATATGGGGTGGGGGTATCAGCGGGCGGCCAGAACTTGAAATCTGAGGCTTCAGTGACTGCCAATATTTTGGCACCCTGCCACTATTTCGGCGGTTGCTGCACCCTTGGCGCCCAGGCGCAGACTATTCCTGGCGAACCAGCCGGGACCAATGTCCTTTTGTTTTAAACACTTCCCGCTGCCCTGTGCCGTCCTTCAGACTGGCCTTTGAACTGCCTCTTCATGTTCGGAGTCGCCAACTATGCTTACAGTAGCGGTCAATTCGGAGCTGGACTTAGCCACGGTAAAGCTGGCAGGAAAGCTAGCGTCAATTTGGGTGGTTGAGGCTGGCAAGCGTGCTGAGGAGATTGTTTCGACCGTACGCAGCGAGAACGTTGCCGTCGACCTGACCGAAGTCACGTTTATCGACGAGGCTGGCAAAAGGCTGCTTGCAGCCTTGGCGAATGAAGGGATCCGCCTGATTTCGGACGATCCGGTGATGGACGCGATTGTGAACGAAATCGTGGGGCGAAAGATGGCACGGCCACCGGCGCTGGCGAAAACTCAAGCCGCCTGCACTGGGAGTTAGTCTGGTCCGCGCTTTCAGTTCAGCGCAGCGTAGCATCGTTGGGCTTCTCGGGCTGACGCGCGGGCGTGACCTGGTAGTCCTTGTAGTCGATCGTCAAATCAGCGTGGCCCCCAAGCCGAACCAAAGTGAGGCTATGGTTTTGAGCCGGCAGCCAGAAGTCATTCACCTTGACGTAGCGGTGTTCGATCTTTGTATTCTTTATCCAGAATGAAGGATTCTTCGCGGGCTCCGCTTCAATCCGCACCACCGCAAAGTCTGCCGCATCTACCCAGATTCGTCCGGAGTAGAGGAACTTGTCCTTCCTCCTGGGCTCGACAGAAAGAACGTACATTGAGCCGGCGGACGTGACTTCGTATCCCAGCAGCGCAAACGCGTAGTTCTCTTCATTGAGGGCGGTGCGCCGCAGATTCTCCGCCTCAAGCGCCTCTCTTTCACTTTGCAGCAGTTTCTTGAATACCCGGTCAATGATCAGCTTGGACCCGGATTCAGATTGGATGATGAATTCTTTTGTTCCGGGCGCCTGGTATTTCACATCCACGACCATCTCCGCCTTACGCGCGCCTGGGAAGCCGTGGTATTCAAGTCGATAGATTCTCCTCCCCTGATATGCGCGCAGCTCCTGCGCACGTTCAGCGTTCATGCGCACCAGGTTTTGCACCACCTGTTCTGTGCCCAGAGGAGCACGAGCCGCTTCTATCTGTGCCGTTGCGGGAAGTGGAAGACCCAGGCCTGCGAGGAGCAGCAGGCTCAAAGCGGGGCCTACGTGAGTCGCTCCCTTCATGGGCAAATCGCTCGAATGCGGCGGAGTTCGACGGTAAACCATTACACCTTTTGCCGTTCTCGGGCCACGCTGAAGGGCCCAGGCGCCAATGGTTAGGAGAAGGGCCAATTCGCGGCAGGGCTGCCGGTACTCACCCAGCAGATTCAATCAGGTAGATGGTAGGCACGAGCGGATTCGAACCGCTGACCTCTTCCGTGTCAAGGAAGCGCTCTAACCAACTGAGCTACGCGCCTACTTGTCTACTCATTGTAGCCGCGCTTGCGGTGCGGGGCAAACGCGCGCCTCGCCCTGCCGGTCAGGACGATTTCGTTAGGCGGCGCCGGCCGCTTTCGGTGCCGAGTACACTAACTCGACCACGGTGCAATCGTCCTGCAGAGGACACGGGCCGCAGAACTCTTTCACCGCTTGGAAGATACTTTCGAAGCCGGCTGCAGCGGCGCGGTCGAGGCGCTCGTAGCCGAAGAACTCACCGCTGCCGTTTTCCGCTTCGACCACGCCATCTGTGGTCAGGATCAGCCGGTCACCTGGCTTGAGTTGCATACGCATGCCGCGGAAGGAGACGTCGGGGAGTAATCCGATCGGCGGGTTGATGTTGTCCGGCTCGGTAATTTTGCCCCCGGAGAACAGCCGGGGCGGCACGTGGCCACAATTCAAGAGCTCGAGTTCGCCGCCGGCCCCCAGCCGCGCCACGACCATGGTCGCATATTTGTCTCCGACATCTTTTTCGCAAAGGAAGTTGTGGGCGGCAGTTACGGCGTTCTCCAGCGAGATGCCCTGCGCCAGTTGGGAATAAATCATGCCCTGGATGACCGAGCCGAGCAGCGCCGCGGAAACGCCCTTGCCGGACACATCGGTGAGTACGACGGCTATGGAATCGGAGGTGCGTACGACATCGAAAAAGTCGCCCCCGATTTCCTGGCATGGCAGGTTGCGGCCCTGCACTTCGGCAAAGGGAACGTCGGGGATACGCACCGACATCAGCCGCTGCTGAATGCGCGCCGCAATCGATAATTCCTGTTGATAACGCCGTGCGGCTTCTTCGACCTCCACCAAGTGAGCATTCTCCAGCAGGCCGGCGGCTTCTTTCGCGATGGCGTGCAGAATGTCCTGGCTGACGCCGGAGAGGTCGCCCGAGGTGAAGCGACTGTCGAGATACAGCACGCCGAGTACGGGATGCGGCGCCGAGCCGGCCTTGTTAAGGCGCGCGCCGCCGTTGTCGGCGGCCTGGCTGCTGCCGCGCCGCAGCGGAATTGCGATTACGGTGCGCAGGTCATGGATCATGATGCTGGCGCGGCCGGCCAGGTCGGCGGATTGTGAAGTGTCGCCGACCACGAACTCGGAACCGGAATCAGCCGCCTGCTGAAGCATGGAATGACTGATGGTGCTGTCGTCGCGCAGTGTTTCTCCCTTGCTGGTGCGAGCGGCGCCGAGGTGCAGGCCGCCATCGGCGCCGCGCAGGAAAACAAAGCCGCGCTCCGCCCGAGTCAGCCGCAGGGTGCAGTCCAGCAGCGTGGCAATCACATCGGCCAGCACTCCGGTGGTCCGCAGGCGGCGTGCCGCTTCCAGGAACAGCCTGAGCTGCTGCAGTTCGGATCCCGCTCCGCCGCGCGGCGCCATGGAAATCTGGCTGAGGAACTCCGAGGACGTCGGCACCGCAGGCGTGGGTTGGAATACGAAGTAAAAGTCCTCCAGGCCGAAGTCGCAGCGGTCGTTCGGCTCCAGCGGATGGCGCTCGCGGCGCATGCGGTTAACGTAAACGCCAGTGCGGCTGCCCAGATCCACGATGTAGTAATTTCCGCCTTCCGCGATGATGGAGGCGTGCTCGCGCGAAACCCGGGAATCCGGAATCGGCAAGTCGCGATCGGTCTTGCGGCCGATGGTAAATGGCGTGTGATCGATGGCGATGCGGCGCTGCTCCGTGCCTTGCACGAAGAGCAGTACCGGCGTCGATGCGACATCGGACATGCTGGACATCGTGTCCTTACGGTCTTCGCGATTGGTCTGGCGATCGGCCAGGACCCCCACACTCAGCACCGGGGTGGTGCTGCCAAAGCCTACCACAGGCGGAATCTCCGCGGAGGCGCAATAACCCCGCGCCGCAGCGTGTTTTGTTCTCCTCTACCTCCACGGTGGCTATTTCCCGGTCGATTCACGCCTGCGCGTCGGGATCAGCGAGAATCTTGGGTAGGGTGGCCTTGTGCTTGGGCCGCGCCTTCTTTTTCACGTCCGGCTCGCAGCGCGTGGGCGGAGGCGCGCCAATGTGTTCGCGCGCCGCCGCCTTCACCGCCGTCACAGCGCGAAACGGCCTCGGCTTCTTCTTCGCCATACTCTCGGGACTCGCGACTTGGGACTGTTTTCGTGAACAGCATACGCCAACACCGCGATCGGGCCGGTTATGCCATAATTTTTGCGGCGACATCTGCGGGGTGCCCATGGACGAGCGCGACTTCTTCGATGAGCGGCAGGACAAGAAAACCTTTACGCTGAATTGTCCGCACTGCCGCCAACCCGGCGAGTACGAACTGGGTTGGATCGTACGCACCAAGAAGCGCCAGTTGCCCGGGCGCGCCGACGAGCGCGATCGCGCCAAGTTCGCCAAGGCCCGCTCCTACATGGTTCGCCGCGACGACATGGTCATGTGCAAGAACGTCCGCTGCCGCAAGCGCTTTGAAGTTTCAGGCATACAGTCGGTGGCATTCCTCGACTGAGCCTACCGCTGATCAGATCCGGCAAAGCCGATGCCAATTCAGAACAGCACCATCGCGGATGCCGTTGCGTGTCCTTTCGAAGCGCCGCCCGCGTCATTTATACTGCGCGTTTGTGCGAGCAATGATAAACAGATTGATCGCTGATGCTCACGGGTCGGAGATCCCTGTTACGCGACCCGGGCTATGCGCGCATTCATACGAGGTGCGGCTTGAAAATTCTGGTCTGCATGAAACAGGTTCCGCAGAAGGACGCGCCGCTCAAGCTCAACGAGAGCGGCACCTGGATCCGCGAAGATGTTTCCTATGAAGTGAACGAGCCCGACGCCTACGCGCTGGAAGAGGCGCTGCGGCAAAAGGAAAAGCACGGGGGAGAGGTGGTGGTGATTACGGCCGGCCCGGCACGCGCGCAGCAAGTGCTGCGCGAGGCGCTGGCCAAGGGCGCCGACCGCGCCATTCACCTCGAGGACGCCGGCTTTGTCGGGCTGGACGCCTTCAACACGGCGCGCGCGTTTGCCGCCGCCATCAAAGACCAGCTGTTCGACCTGATCTTCACCGGACTGCAATCCGACGATTACGGCTTCGCGCAGACGGGCGTGATCCTCGCCGAACTTCTCGGCTGGCCGCACGCCACCATCATCATGCAGATCGAGAAGAAGGACAGCGGCATCCGGGTCAAACGGGAACTGGAGGCCGGGTTCTTCCAGTACGTGGACATGCCGATTCCGGCGGTGCTGACGATCCAGTCGGGGATCAACAAATTGCGCTATGCAACACTGATCGGAATCAAGCAGGCTAAGAACAAGCCTCTGAAGAAAGTGACGCTGGCGGAAGTGCAATCGGCGCTCGGCCCCAACTTTCAGCAGATTCGGCGACTCTATATACCCGAGAAGACTAAAAAGACCGAACTGCTGCAGGGCGGGCCCGCAGAGGTGGCGAAGAAGCTGGTGGAAAAGCTGCGCGACGAAGCGCGAGTCATCTGACGCATTCCCGACGCGGGATTACCCTACCTCGACAGAAGTTGGAGGGGGCGTTGTGGCGGTTCGAGGGGATGGAGAAGAAGTCCGGGAAAAGGGCCTGAGCCTGGAAGTGATCGGCGGGATGATCTGTTTCTTCGACTTCCTCATCCTGTTTTTCCTGCCAGCCGGTCTGAAGTTGGGCCATAAAACTGCGTTCGTGACGCTCATGGTAGCGCTGGCCGTGCTGGGGCTGGCGCTGATCGTGAGCGGGTACGTGATTCGCGCCCGGGCGAAGTAATAGGAATCGCGGGTCCCAAGATCCGGTGCGGGCGAAACAGAGCACTCATCTTCAGGAAGAGAGCAGGCAAGGATGGCTGACACGATTCTTGTGGTTGTCGAGCAACGCGAAGGCAAGCTGAACCGCGTCTCCTTTGAAACCGTCGCGGGCGCGCAGGCGATCGCCGCCGAGACCGGCTGGACGATGGAAGCTGCGGTGGTCGGCAGCGGCGTGGGCGAGATCGCGCAGGAAGTCGCGGGCAAGAAGCTGGCGAGGGTTTACGCGGTCGAATCGGTCAAGCTGGAACCGTATACGCCCGACGCTTTTGTGGCCGCACTCAAGCAATTTGTCGGACAGCGCCAGCCGCGCTTGGTGCTGATGCCGCACACCTACCAGGTACGCGACTTCGCCCCGCAACTGGCGACCGCGCTGGGTCGCACCCTGGTGAGCGACTGCATCGGCTTCCGCAAGGACGGCGATGGCCTGCTGTTCACCCGCCTAATGTTTCAGGGGAAGTTCGCCGCCGACGTCGCGCTGGGCGGCGATCCGCCCTACTTTGCGACCTTCCAGACCGGGGCCTTCCGCGCCGACAAGGCCGATGCCGGAGCGAGCGCCGCGCCGGTGGAAACGGTGAATGTCGAGATCGCGGATGGCGCGATCCGCACCCGTCCCGAGCCGCCGTTCAAAGAGGCGAAGCAGGCGGTGGACCTGACGCAGGCGGACATCATCGTGGCCGTCGGACGCGGAATCAAAGAGCAGAAGAACATTGAGCTAGCCAAGCAACTGGCGGAGGCGCTGGGCGGCGAATTGGCGGCCTCGCGCCCCATCTGCGATTCCGGCTGGCTGCCCATGGACCGGCAGATCGGATCGTCGGGTCAGACGGTTGCGCCCAAGCTCTACCTGGCGCTCGGTATCAGCGGCGCCATTCAGCACATTGTCGGCATGAAGGGCTCGCGCACCATCGTCGCTGTGAACAAAGATGCGGAAGCGCCGATTTTCGAAGTTGCGGATTTTGGCGTGGTCGGAAACCTGTTCGACATCGTGCCGCCGCTGATCGAAGAAGTGAAGAAAGCGAAGGGGGCGTAAAATCAGAGTCGCAAGCAAATAATTGAGATGGCGAGCAAATCCCACAGTTCGGGAACTGACTTCTCCCGTATCGTCGAACAATGGCGAAGAGAACGTAACTCAGCGCGGCGACGTAGATCCGACCCGCTCATGGAGCGCATTCGTGCGCGCCGCGAACGCATCCGCAAGCGCGTTGGCCTGCTCGACGACTCTGTTGATCTAGTCCGCGAAGATCGGGACAGGTGAAGATTGCGGTACGTGATCGACGCCAGCGCGGTGCTGAAGTCCTTACTTGCGGAAACCGACA
>JAIQFT010000099.1 GCA_020073185.1 Terriglobia bacterium | reverse complement strand
CCGCGCCGGGAAGATCGGAATCGGCCGTGCAGAAGTGGAATCTCGATGTCCCGCGCGAAAAACTTGGCGAACTCACGCAACCGAGTACGCCGCTGCCCGTGCCGAAATTCAGCTACTTACACCACGGGCTGCTAAGCATTCATCATTCAAGAATCTGTTTGTCGGCTTGAACGGAGTGCGATCGGGGTGGAGAGTCCTGCTGTTTTACGCTGTATTTGCTATCCTCATCTCCTCCTTAGGCTTGGTGATTCGGGCGGTCCGTGCGTGGCTAACCATGCCGCGCCAGCCCACCACCGTCTTAACTCCCGGCCGAGCGTTATTAAACGAAGGCGTCTTCTTGTTTGGAGTGCTGGTCACGAGCGCCATCTTTGCGCGAGTCGAGAGGCGCAGCTTTGCTGACTACGGACTTCCCGTCCGAGGTGCATTCGGCGCGCGTTTCTTGGAAGGGCTGCTCTGGGGCGTCGCTCTAATCAGCTGTGTGCTGCTGGTGCTGAGGGCGACGGGCAATTTCTATTTCGGTTCAATTGGCCTTACGCAGGAAAAGACGGCCGTATTCGCGGTCCTCTGGGCAGCGGTTTTCGCAATGGTAGGCGTGGCTGAGGGGTTTGCCTTCAGCGGATACCCGCTGTTTGCGTTGGCGCGAGGGCTGGGCTTCTGGCCGGCCGCGGCGCTTTTGGCTGTCTTGTTCGGGAGTGTTCACCTTGCGGTCAATGCTGGAGAGAACTGGCTGGGTTCAGTGAGTCTGGTGATCGTGGGCCTTCTGCTGGCTTTCACGCTACAACGTACGGGCAGTTTGTGGTTTGCCATTGGCATCCATGCGGCGTGGGATTGGGCTCAAAGCTTCCTGTACGGCGTCCCCGACAGTGGCATCACCGTTGCCGGTCACTTGCTCAACCCATCCTTTCAAGGCTCGAAGTGGATGACAGGTGGAACCGCGGGACCGGAGGCTAGCGTCGTCACGCTGCTCGGATACGTGTTCGCCTTCGCGTTAATCAACCTTCGATTTCCTGAAACGCGCTATACGGTGCGGACCGCCGACCGCTGCTGATCGCACTGGATGCGCTTAGGTCTCGTGACACAACGAGCGATAAATCGCCATATCACAAGTTACGTGCCGAGCCCCCTTTTTCAGGACGTAGTTTGGGCTGGTGCCGTTTGACTTGGCCTGATGGTGGGGAGCGTTTCAAATGTCGCGCACGCCTCACAGCCGCGCTTTGCGAAGCCGCAGCGAATTGGAAATCACCGACACCGAGCTGAAGCTCATCGCCGCCGCCGCAATGATCGGGCTGAGCAGCCAACCGAAGATTGGGTAGAGCACGCCCGCCGCGATCGGCACTCCCAGCGAGTTATAGACGAAGGCGAAAAACAGGTTTTGCCGGATGTTGCGCATCGTGGCCCGGCTCAGCCGCCGCGCGCGCGCGATGCCGCGCAGGTCGCCTTTGACCAGCGTGATCCCGCCCGCCTCCATGGCCACATCGGTCCCTGTCCCCATGGCGATGCCGACGTCGGCCTGCGCCAGCGCGGGCGCGTCGTTTATGCCGTCGCCCGCCATGGCGACCACGCGTCCCTGCGCCTGCAACCGCTTCACCACTTCGGATTTGCGCTCGGGCAGCACTTCGGCTTCAAAGTCATCGATGCCGAGGGCTCGGGCGACCGCCTCGGCGGTGGCGCGGCTGTCACCGGTCAGCATGACGATGCGCACGCCTTCGTCGTGCAGGGCGCGGATTGCCTCCGCGGTGGAAGGCTTGATGGGATCGGCGACACCGAGCACGCCCGCGGGCCTGCCGTCCACGGCGACGTAGATGACGGTCTGACCTTGATGGCGAAGTTGGTCGGCATGGTCGAGTAAGTTCCCACCCTGTCCCGCCGCTTTGACTTCGCTCGGGGCAGGCTTCCCCGGGCGGGACAAGGGTGGGCCGACCGCATGAGAATTCCCACCCTGTCGCTCTCCCTCGTTTTGCTTCGAGGCATACTCTCCTGCGAGCGACAAGGGTGGGGCAACCGTCAGTGGGGCAACCGCTTCGAAGGCAGCGCGGATACGCAATTCGTCCAGCAGAGCCTCATTCCCAACCGCGACTTCCCTGCCCTCCACTCGCCCGACCACGCCTTTGCCAGTGAGTGACTTGAAATCCGTTGCCTTGGCCGGTGTCAGTTTTCTTTCTTCCGCGGCTTTGACCACCGCTGCCGCCAGCGGGTGTTCGCTGGCGCGCTCCAGATCCGCGACCAGCCGCAGCAACTCCGGCTCGTCCTGTGCCGGCGCGGTGACGATCGAGACCAACTTCGGCTTGCCTTCGGTGAGCGTGCCCGTCTTGTCCACCACCAGCGTGTCGACTCTCTCCAGAGTTTCCAGCGCCTCGGCATTCCGGATCAGCACGCCGGCGGCAGCCCCGCGGCCCGTGGCAACCATGATCGCAATCGGCGTTGCCAGTCCGAGCGCGCACGGGCAGGCAATAATCAGCACGGCAACGGCATTCACCAGCGCGTAGGCATAGCGCGGCTGCGGTCCGAAAATCGCCCACACAATGAAAGTAATCACCGCAATGCCGATCACCGTCGGAACAAAATAGGCGGCGACACGGTCGGCCAGCCTCTGGATGGGCGCGCGGCTGCGTTGCGCTTCCGCCACCAGGCGCACGATCTGCGCCAGCAGCGTCTCGCTGCCCACCCGCTCGGCGCGCATGATGAACGATCCCTGCGCATTCACCGTGGCGCCGATCACACGCGCTCCTCCAGTTTTCTCCACTGGAACTGCCTCACCCGTGATCATGGATTCATCGACCGAACTACTGCCTTCTACGACCACGCCGTCAACCGGAATTTTTCCTCCCGGACGTACGCGCAACAGATCGCCCGGCTGCACCTGCTCCAGCGGAACATCGATTTCGCTGCCATCCGCCTTGACGCGTCTCGCCATTTTGGGCGAGAGATCCAGCAGCGCGCGGATGGCGGTGTTGGTGCGGCTGCGCGCGCGCAGTTCCAGTACCTGCCCGAGCAGCACCAGGGTGGTGATCGCCGCTGCCGCTTCGTAATAGACATCCACCACCCCGTGCCGGCGAAACGCTTCCGGAAAAACTCCCGGCGCCACCGTTGCCACCACGCTGTACGCATACGCCACGCCCACGCCCATGCCGATCAGCGTGAACATATTGGCGTGGCGGTTCACGATGGACGTCCACGCCCGCTGGAAGAATGGCCATCCGCCCCACAGCACCACCGGCGTAGCCAGCGCGAGCTCGCCCCAGGTCGGCAGCCAGCGCGGAAATAGCTGTGTCAGCGAGGGCGCCATGTGGCCCATGGCGATCACGAGCAACGGGATCGTAACCGCTAGGCCGATCCAGAACCGCCGCGTCATGTCGCGCAACTCGGGATTCTCGGGTTCCGCTGCGGTGACCGTGCGCGGCTCCAGCGCCATGCCGCAGATCGGGCACGCTCCTGGCTCGCTGCGCACTACTTCCGCGTGCATCGGGCACACCCATTCGGTTTTGGTGGGCAGCGCGGTGACCATTTCCGGTTCCAGCGCCATGCCGCACTTGGGGCAGGCGCCCGGACCTTCCTGCCTAACCTCCGGATCCATTGGGCAGATGTAGATTTGCTTCTCGCCCGCTTGGGGCGGCGCTGGGGGTTGCGCTTGCTCAGGGGCGAGGTATTTTTCCGGCTCGGCGCGAAATCTTTGTTCGCATCGCGGATTGCAGAAGTAATACGTCTTGCCTTTGTACTCAGCTTTTCCGGCCGGATGCGCCGGATTCACCATCATCCCGCACACCGGATCGCGCTCCGGCGGCGCCGGTGGCGGAGTGGGCGCGCCGATTCCAACCAGTCCGGCGGGAGGGCGCGCAGCGGGCGTGGGCATAGACAAAGACGAAGACAGGTTGACCAGCCCTAGTGCTTTGCCGAGATACTTCTGCGGCTCCGCCGTGAACTTCTGCGCGCATCCCGGGCAGCAGAAGTAATACCTTTTGCCCTGATACTCGGCCGTGCCCTTGGCACGCGCGGGGTCCACGCTCATCCCGCACACCGGATCTTTCGCAAGCGCGCTGGTGTTGTCGGTCATACGCGTCCTTTCCTCTGGCCTGACGATCTAACCGCGCGATTCTTCCAGTGATTATCGTCCACCGTGCGCTCGATCAGTGCGCAGATGGCGTCGCCGGTGATAGTGCGTGTCGGCGTTCTCCTCCAGCGGCGGAGGGCGCTCGCTAGCTCCGCGCGGAAACGGCTCAAGCGCCGGATCTCCGCCCGCGTTTCCCGCAGATGCCGCTCCGCAATCTCCATGACCCTGGCGCATGGCACCTGCCCGGCATCGTGCATGTGGAGAATGCCGCCGATTTCGCTCAGCGAAAACCCAAGCTCCTTCGCCTTGCGAATAAAACGCAGGCGCTCCACGTCCGTAGCGCCGTATACGCGGTATCCCGACTTCGTGCGCTCCGGCTCCCGCAGCAATCCGGCGCGCTCGTAAAAGCGGACGGCCTGCGCGGTCGTCCCCAACTCACCTGCCAGCTCTCCAATCCTCATGCTGTAAGTGTAAACCTTACAGTAAAGTATAATGTCAAGCGGCAAAACTTGCGGCGTGTCCGCCTGCTATAGTAGGTTCCGCCTCAAGGCAGTAGTTCGGGATTCTTCAACGGGGGACGAGACATGTCTGCGGTGGAAGTCGCATTCCGCTACGGCAACCCGCCCGGGCCGCAGGAGATGCGCGCCTTGGACAGCGTGCGCGACGTTTACGGCATCCGGCGAATTGCCTTCAACGAGAAGGAGCACACCATCCGGGTGGAATACGACGCCACCCGCCTGAAAGAAGACGTTGTCGCGGCCTTGCTTCGCCGTGCCGGACTTAATCTGTGTGGGAAGCTTGCCCTGGCTTAGAAATTGAGAATTGGCTGGAGAATGCAAAGGGGCG
Organism: Terriglobia bacterium; assembly: GCA_020073185.1. Classification (NCBI taxonomy): domain Bacteria; kingdom Pseudomonadati; phylum Acidobacteriota; class Terriglobia; species Terriglobia bacterium. Next base: position 2,795 of record JAIQFT010000099.1, on the reverse strand, counting down.
CTCAAGAAACTCTCTGGCCGAAAGTCATTCTCAAGAGCGCCCCTGTTGCGCGCCACTTCGTCTGGCCTTCTCCAATGCATACTTCATGCCATCCGCCCTGCGCTGAAAATACGGTCCTTAGAGGACCCAGCGCAGGGGCCGTTGGGTAGCTTTTGCCGACGCGCGGGAAAGAATTACGTTCCCCGCTCCACCGGCCCGCGGTGTCCTGATTCTGCACCGCGCCGCAACTGCGACCAACGCTCCCCAGTGCCCTGAATTATTGCATCTTTCATTGGGTTGAATGGGTTATAGTCAGGCTCCATCGAGTGCGGGTGACCCTTGACCGAGCAGCAGCCAAAAGCGACCAGCCGTGTGCCTGCCGGCGCTGCTGACCACCAGCGTGTGATCAGTCTCGATGACATTCGCTTTCGCCTGCGCCGGCTGGAAAATCAGGATTGGTGGCTCTGGGGAGCGGCTGTGCTGGTCATGCTGCTGCTTACCTTTGCCATCTTCTCGCTCAGCTTCTCCAGCATCCTGCGCGAGCAGAATCCGTCCTACTGGCTGCAACTGGATATCGCGGTTCACGGCCTGTTCGGGCTCGTCCTGCTGTTCAGCTTGTTCGTCATTTACCAGCAAGTTCTGATCAAGCGCCTGCGGCGGCAACTGGCAACGCAACTGGCTGAAATGGCCTCCCTGGAGGCGCGCGCGGAGACCTTTGAGCGCCTCGCCGTGGTGGACCCGCTCACCGAGCTTTACAACCGCCGCTTTGCCAAGGAACACCTGCCGGTTGAAATCGCCCGCTCCGCGCGCCAGGGATACGCCCTGACCGCGCTCATGCTGGACCTCAATGGCTTCAAGGCAATCAATGACCAGCATGGCCATGCCGCCGGCGATTGCGCCCTGCAAGCGTTCGCCCACCACCTGAAGCGCTGCTTCCGCTCCTCCGACCTGCCGGTGCGCATGGGCGGCGATGAGTTCCTGGTGTTGCTGCCGGAGTGTGCCTCCGAGCACGTTCCCAAGGTTCTGATGCACCTGCGCGGCCTGAACCTTGAGTACGCGGGGCAGAAGATCGAGATCACCTTTGCCGCCGGGTGGGCCGAGTACCGGCACGGCGATACCGCTGACGATCTCTTGGCCCGCGCCGACCAGGCCCTCTATGCCGATAAGCACACGCGCTCCGCGGAACAAAAGGTACGCGTCGCGGAAGCCGAAGTTGCCCAGCAGCAGAAGATGATGACGGTCGGGCAGATGGCGGGGGGCGTGGCCCACGATTTCAACAACCTGCTGACCATCATCCGCGGCTACAGCGAGTTGCTGCTCGACTACATCCCTGTCGGCGACGGGATGCGCGATAAAGTCGAGGAGATCGACCGCGCTGCCCAGCGCGCCGCCACCTTGACCCGCCAGTTGCTCTCTTTCAGCCGCAAGCGGCAGCCGCAGCACGATCACCGCCTGGAATTGAATCGCCTGGTGCTGGGCATGGAGACGATCATTCGATCGGTGCTCGGCAAGCGCTACAACCTTACCTTTCAGCTCGCCCCCGATCTCGGTTCCACGCGCGCCGATCCCAGCCAGGTGGAGCAGGTGGTGCTCAACCTGATCGTGAACGCGCGCGACGCTATGCCCGAGGGCGGCAGCGTGATCCTGCGAGTTGCCAACGCCGAACTGGATTCGGCATTTGTGCAAGCCCATCCCGGCTCACGCCTGGGCTCCTACGTCAGCCTCTCTGTCTCCGACACCGGCGTCGGCATGGACGAGCGCACCCAAGCGCACATCTTCGAGCCCTTCTTCACCACCAAGCCGGAAGGCCAGGGCACCGGGTTGGGATTGGCTATCGTGTACGGAGTTGTCAAGCAAACTGGCAGCTACATCGCAGTGGACAGTCAATCTGGCCGCGGCAGCACCTTCACCGTCTATTTCCCCCGCGCCGCCACGCCCGCGGTCGTAGTCCAGCCTGCAACCGGAGCCGCCACCGCTGCCCTGCCATGATCCTCATGGAATCTTCGTGAGGTACTGTCCGCACGTGCTGAACACCGACAGCAGGTTGGTCAATCCGAGCAATTCTTTGATCCGCTGATTCAAGTTCACCAGCTCCAGTTCGCAGTTGGCCGATTTCGCGGAGACATAAAGCCGCACCAACGTTCCCAGCCCCGAACTGTCCATGTGCCGCAGATCTCTGAGGTCGAGCACGATCCGGCTGGCGCCCGGCAGCACGCGCATGAATTCATCGCGCAGCTCCTCGGTATAGTCGGACGTCAGGCGACCCGTGCAGTGGATGACAACCGCCTCCGCGGTGGGTGTGGTACGAAGGCGCAGCCGGTGGATGGAAGTCCCAGTACTGGGCAGCATATTCACTCACCCCAACTAACCGGAATTCTAGCATCAGCATGTCAGCGGCCGTCCCGGCTCTGACACAGGTGGCCATGGCCGGACATCCTCTTCCGCTACGTTTGTGACACTTTTCGCTGTTCTGGATGACACATTTTGTCAATCGATACCCCGCAGCTTCGCCGCAACCCGTCAATGGAATTCACCGGTTGTGCCTGGCAAACTTCGCCAGGTCAATGAAACGATTGGTACTTACACCTGGTGTGTAACCATGGCGGTTCCGCCGCTCGCATTGGCGCGCCGAGTGCAGATTTGTTTGGCAATTCCGATAGCAAAAACGGAGAGACGACATGCGTAAACAGAAAGGCTTCTCATTGATCGAGCTGCTGATTGTGGTGGCAATCATCCTGATTATCGCCGCGATCGCCATTCCCAACCTGCTGCGCTCGCGCATTGCCGCGAACGAAGCTTCGGCGGTGGGTTCGATC
>JAIQFT010000098.1 GCA_020073185.1 Terriglobia bacterium | reverse complement strand
TCTCATAGGCCTGCAAAAACTTCCGTCGCAAATCGTTGGAATATGCTCCCGCCATGCCGATGAGCAGAGAATCGCCATCTGTAGTCTACACTATCTTTGAAAATGGTCTAGAAGGCGGGCCGAGCCCCGCCTTTCTTTGTCTGGGTGCGAATTATGCGCCAAACGGGGTTCCTTTTTGGTCGCTCTTCTTTGCCAGTTTCAATTTGGTACAAAAGCAAACCACGGCAATTGCGATTTGGCGTACTTTCACATTGACAGAACCCGCCCCCCTTTCATAATTGGCTTCACCTTCCCCTCTCACAATTGATCTTACTTCAAGTCCGGAGGCGCGCCATGTTGCATCAAGCGGCCCTGGGGTCTCACCTTAATCGTTCGCTCCCGCTCACAGCTCTCATCCGGAGATTTCTCTTTCTGCTGATCGCCGGAACAATGCTGCTGCCATCGTCTGGGTTCGCCGCGATCGCTCCAATAATTCTTTCCTTCAGCGCAAAGCCAACCTCGATCGCGCTGGGAAGCTCCTCGAAGCTGAGCTGGTTGGTGTGGAACGCGACGTCGGTCAGCATTGATCACGGGATTGGCACGGTGGCAAGTTCCGGGAGCGTGTCGGTGTCCCCGACGGTGACCACGACCTACACTCTAACCGCGACCGGCCCCGGCGGAACGAAGACTGCCAAGGCGACCGTAGCAATCGCTGCGCCAACCGCTTCCTTCAGCGCAAAACCAACTACGATCGCGCTGGGAGGCTCCTCGACGCTGAGTTGGTCGGTGACCAACGCGACCTCGGTCAGCATTGATAACGGGATTGGCGCGGTGGCAAGTTCCGGGAGCGTGTCGGTGTCCCCGGCGGTGACTACGGCTTACACGCTAACCGCGACCGGCCCCGGCGGAACCAAGACTGCCAAGGCGACCGTAACAATCGCCGCTCCAACCGTTTCCTTCAGCGCCCAGCCAGCTTCGATTGCGCCAGGAAGCTCCTCGACGCTGAGCTGGTCGGTGACGAACGCGACCTCGGTCAGCATCGATAACGGGATTGGCACGGTCGCAAGCTCCGGGAGCGTGTCGGTGTCCCCGACGGTGACCACGACTTACACGCTAACCGCGACCGGCCCAGGCGGAACCAAGACTGCCAAGGTGACGGTGAAAGTCGCAGTCGTTGTTCCAACCGTTTCCTTCAGCGCACAGCCAGCTTCGATTGCCCTGGGGGGCTCCTCGACGCTGAGTTGGTCGGTGACGAACGCGACCTCGGTCAGCATCGATAATGGAATTGGCGCGGTGGCGAGTTCCGGGAGCCTGTCGGTGTCTCCGGCGGTGACCACGACCTACACGCTAACCGCCACCGGCCCAGGCGGAACCAAGACTGCCAAGGTGACGGTGACAGTCGCAGTCGTCGTTCCAACCGTTTCCTTCAGCGCCCAGCCAACCTCAATCGCACCCGGAGAGTCCTCGACGCTGAGTTGGTCGGTGGCGAACGCGACCTCAGTCAGCATTGATAACGGAATTGGTGCGGTGGCAAGTTCCGGGAGCCTGTTGGTTTCCCCGACGGTGACCACGACGTACACGCTAACCGCCACCGGCCCCGGCGGAACCAAGACTGCCACGGCGACCGTAGCAATCGCGGCGCCAACCGTTTCCTTCAGCGCACAGCCAACTTCGATCGCACCAGGAGAGTCCTCGACGCTGAGTTGGTCGGTGACGAATGCGACCTCAGTTAGCATTGATAACGGGATTGGCACGGTGGCAAGTTCCGGGAGCGTGTCGGTTTCGCCGACGGTGACCACGACCTACACCTTAACCGCGACCGGCCCCGGCGGAACCAAGACCGCCACGGCGACCGTATCGATCCTCGTGCCCACTGTTTCCTTCGGCGCCAATCCGACTTCGATTCTGGCGGGAGGCTTCTCGACGCTGAGCTGGTCGGTGACCTATGCGACCTCAGTCAGCATCGATAACGGAATTGGCGCGGTGGACAGTTCCGGAAGCAAGACGGTATCGCCGACGGTGACGACGACTTATACGCTCACCGCGACCGGTGACGGGGGGACGGCGACCGGGAAGGCGACCGTAACCGTAGTGCCAGCCACCATCGTGAAAGGAAACGCCGCCAAAGGGTGGCAAAGGCTGGGCACCGCGGTGAAGGCTACCGTCAACACGTTCGAGGATTCGTTGGTAGTTGCTTGCGTGATGATGAATAGCAAGACACCCAACTCGACGGTCACCGGGCTCTCGCCGAACCTCGGGTGGAAACGCGTCGGCGGCCCGGCGCTCATGGCAGCCAACGGCGCACTGGAGCTATGGGCCGGCTATACCGCCAGCGCGCTGACAAACCAGCCGATCACGGCGCGCCTGTCGTCTGCCGGCAATGCCGCCGATGGGGCGATGGTGGTGCAGTCGTACCGGCGCACGGCTTCCAATCCCGCTCATCCGCTGGCTGGTATCACAAACGTAGTGTCGAAGGTATCACCCAACAGCACCAGCTCGTCGGTCACGCTGCCCTCCAGCGGCCACAGCAACTCCCTGCCGATCGGCTGCGGGGGAATCGACGGCGAAGAAACGCCCTCGTTTACGGCCGGCTCCGGGTACACATTTGACGCGACGACCAACGACACGTACTGGGTCTCCGGCGGGATTGAGACCGCTAACGCGCTGCGGGGCGCCCCTTCGGACATGATCGTTTCCTTCACCTATCCATCCGGCGGCCGGAACGGCTACATCATCGGGGCGGAACTGATTGACGCCTCATACGCGACCGACGTGGGCCTGGTGCCGCCGACGGTGACATTCACCGCCACTCCGGCACGGATCGCGCCCGGCGAGACGGCAACCCTGACCTGGTCGACCATGGATGCGACCGCGGTGAGCATCGATCATGCGATCGGCGCCGTCGAGCGCGCGGGCTCGCTCGGGGTGACGCCGACGATCAGTACCACCTATACGATGACCGCCACCGGCGCGGGCGGCAGCATCGGCGTTCCGCTCGCCGTAGTCGTCACCAACCCGACGCCTGCAGCGGCGGCGTGCACCGATAACAGCTTCACCTTCGTTTCCTACTCGGACAACTATTCGGGCCTGGATTATGGGCTGACTCGCATCTTCAGTGAGATGCGCAGCTACGATCCGAATGTCCGGCTCCTGGCCACCAACGGAGACACGGATCCATTCCAGCGCGTCCGTGGCGACATCGACACGGGCTTGAACTCGCGCGTCAATTGCGGCGCAACGGTGTATCCGTGGTTCCCGGTCCCCGGCAACCACGATATTGAGGTCCAGGCGCAAATGGATTGGTGGGCGGCGAACTGGGCGACGAACTGGACGACGGACGCCGCCAGCTCGGCGATCGCGAAGCAACTGCCGGGCCTGACCAATTTCCGGCGCGGCCCGCTGCAAACGCTCAAATCCACCGGCGCGCTGTTCACGGTTGATCCCGGCACGACGTACTCTTTCGATTACAAGGGCGCGCACTTCGTGTTCCTCAACGACTACGAGTTCAACGACGCGAGCATGGATACGAATGCCGGGGTGTGGGACGTGAACGGAGCGGCAACCTCCAACCCGGCAAATTCGCAGCTCGATTGGCTGGAGGAAGACCTGACGCTCAACACGCAGCCGCTCACGTTCGTCTTCAGCCACGTCGGTCTGATGGCGCCGCCGTACCTGGGCCCGGAGATACCGGTGGTCTGGAGCGAACACAACAGCGCCTTCCACACTGTCGAGCTGGCGTCAGTGCTGTCGCAGCACAACGTCACGGCAATCTTCCGCGGCCACGATCACGTGGCCTCGCGGGAGTTGATCGACGGCAACGAGGTCGTCGTCTACCGGCGCGACTTCCCGGATACCGCCAACGACCCGGCCAGACCGTACGGCGATCCTGCGGCGTGGCAGCCGCTGCAGGTCCCGGGGCGCGTCTGGCAGATCGACGACGGAAGCGTGTACAACGAAATGGGAAGTTACGTGATTACGCAGATCACGCCGACGGGAGTGACCTTCTCGATCTACTACTGGACTTCCTCGACTACACCGACATTCTTGTGGGACACGTGGACGGTGCCGCTGCCACAGTGAGCGGAACAGATTACCGATGAGAAAGGCGGGCTGAGAGCCCGCCTTTTCATTCGAGCCCGATGCCTCCACAGCACACGCGAAGGCAGCGTGTGCCACAGGCCTCTCGTCACCAGTAAATTCCTAGGCCGCGTCCAGTTCTCCCGGTGACATCTGGTCCACGTAGCACCACAGCCAGGATTCGCCCGGTTCGATGGAGCGGATCAGCGGGTGGTGCGAAGACTTGAAGTGTTTAGTCGCGTGCTTGTTCTTCGAGGAGTCGCAGCAGCCGACGTGTCCGCAGGAGAGGCAGAGGCGCAGGTGAACCCAGGTGTCGCCGGTCTTCACGCAATCCTCGCAGACGTGCTTGTCGGTGGCGGTGATCTTGATCTGGTCGGTGTGCTTGCAGGACATGGCGTCACCTCTCTCAGTTCTCAAGCCTGAATTGCTTTCGTGCCGCGTGATGATTCTATCAACCCAGCGACTCCGGATTTCCTCTTTTCAGCCTAGACCGAGGACGCGGCAAACCGTCTTGGCGATCATGCGCTCTTCATCCGTACGTATGACGCGGACCACGACCCGGCCGGCCGCCGCAGAAATCACGCCCGCATTGGCCGCGTTCTGCTTTTCTTCCAGTTCGATTCCAAGGAATCCCAGCCCGTCGCAAATTCGGGCGCGGACCGTGGGCGCGTTCTCTCCGATGCCACCAGCGAACACCAGCGCGTCGAGTCCGCCGAGCGCGGCGGCAAATGCGCCGATCCATTTCTTGACCTGGTAGCAAAACAGCGCGACCGCTTCCGCGGCACGCACGTCCTGGGTTTCGCGCTCCAGCAAATCGCGCATATCGGAACTGGTCTCCGACACGCCGAGGAGGCCAGACTGGAAATTGACCATCTCGTTGAGTCGCTTCGCATCCAGGCTCTCGGAGTTTCCCAGATACCAAATCAGCCCAGGATCGAGGTCGCCGGAACGGGTACTCATCGGCACCCCGGCGGTCGGGGTAAAACTCATGCTCGTGTCCACGGATTTGCCTTCACGCACCGCCGCCAGGCTCGCGCCATTGCCGAGGTGGGCGAGGATGACCCGGCCTTGTGCCGCTGCCGATCCGGCCAGGCGGGCCAGTTCTTCCATGAGAAACGCATACGACAACCCGTGAAACCCGTACCGGCGCACCCCCCGCGCTTCGTAGCGGCGCGGGATCGGCAACAATCGAGCTACGCGCGGCAGGTCATGGTGAAAGGCCGTGTCAAAACACGCCACTTGCGGCAGATCGGGAAATCGGCGATGAAACGCTTCGGTCAACAGGATCTCCTCCGGCAGATGCTCAGGATCGAATGGACTGAGCCAGCGCAGCTCCTCAACTATTTCCGCAGTGATTCGCTGCGGCTGGCTATACTTCGGTCCGCCATGCACCACGCGATGCCCCACCGCGGTCAATGCATCAGGCCCGCTGCGTTCCTCGATCCAATTCATCAGAACGCCCACCGCCGCGGTGTGATCCGGCGCCGTCACCGGCCGCGAGTAGTTGTCCGCCTGTTTCAAGCCTTTCGCTCGCAAGGTCGCCTGCGGCAGTCCTATCCGCTCGATCGCGCCCTCCAGAATCCGTTGCAGCGAGTCACCGGCCTCGAACAGCGCGAACTTGATACTCGACGAGCCGCCATTGATCGTCAGTATGCGTGGGTTAGCCAGTTTCATGGATGACTCCTTCGTCATTCTGCAATTCCAACGAAGCCAGTTTCGCTTACGGCGACCTGTAATTCGCGTGAAGAATGTAATGCCGTGGTGACCTTTGCGCCAAGGTCTCCATCGGCGTGTCGAACGGCTTGTTGAACCCGAGTGCCCGTTGACCTGACACTTGCTGAGGCGGGCATGCTCAACAGACGGATAGTTGTAGTGGATAATGCTAACGCCGGATGACGGAGGCCATCGCGACCGAAGTCGGTTGAACGGTGGGAATGGTTGCCAGCGATGATCTGCGGCACGCAGGCAAAAGAATCGCGGGCCGTTTAGCCCGCGATTCTTACTCACGCGCGACACGGGACTTGCCACTAGTACCTTCGGCCGCCTCCGCTGTTGTAGCCGCGATCATAACCGGCGCGGAAGCCGTCCTGGTATGCCCGCTTGTACGCCATTTGGCTGCCGTACGAAGAGTTGTATCCGTTGTGCCCGTTCTGGTAGGTGCTGCTGTAGCTCGGCCGGTAGCTGTGGCCGTTGTTGCGGTCCGACTGCCCGTATCCGACCCCTTCCCGGAAGCCGTTGTTGTAAGCGACGCTCTGGGCGTTGTTACCGCCGTAGTTGCCGTAACCGCCGTACGGGCCCTGGCGGTACGTCCCATTGGGATAGCCGTACCCGCCGTAGTACCCACTGTACGGGCCTTGGCCGTACGTCCCATTGGGATAGCGGTACCCACTGTACGGGCCTTGGCCGTACGTCCCATTGGGATAGCGGTACCCACTGTACGGGCCTTGGCTGTATGTCCCATTGGGATAGCGGTACACGCGGTTGTTGCCACGGTAGCGGTCATCGCGGTCGTGATCGTTATCGCGCCGGCCCTGCCAGCCGTAGGAGTGGTCATTGTTACCAGGATGCCAGTCGCGCCCACGTTCCTGCTCCGCACGCCCGTGCCGCCCTCCTCGGTCATTGTGTGCCTGTGCCTTGCCCTGATCGTGCCGGCCATCGCGATCACGCTGTCCCCGCCCGGGATCTTGCGCGAAGCCGGCGCCCGTCATCAAGAAAAATACCGACACTGCTAGGGCCAACTTCATTATTCGGGATGTCATGTTCAACCTCCGTCCAGTGTGGGGCGCGGAATTGCCGGCCCGCAGGGGAAACTACTCTTGACCAAGTGGCTAATGTTGGAAACACAAGTGCCGGGACTTTGTTGCGGTGCTTGTACGCGGTTTGGCCTACTCCAAGACTGGACTGAATTTAAGTGTGGTCAGGTTTCGTGCGTCGCGGTTCGCACCCAAGGAAGGGGCTGCGCCTAAGAGACAAGTTCGGCGTCAACGGCCTTACTGGTGCGTGCTAGTCATTTGGGCTTCTTCCGCCAAGTTTTGAATCGCGAGACGCGTTTCGCGAACCATAAGGGAACATCCCCAGGACAGCCCCGCAACCGCGGCGGCGCCGGTCAGAATGGCGAGGGCGGCGGCGGCCTCGAACAGGAGTCTGCGTCCGTAGTAGGCGGCGATGGAGCCTCCGACCGACACCAGCGCCGAAGCGGCAAACAGGCCCAGGGCGGCATAGAAGTTTCGTAGCGCCTTGACCAGCAATTGCGCGCGTACGCGCAGGCCGTCGAACTGCAATGTCCAACCTTGGTGGTGAGCCGACCCGCTCTCCAGAGAGGCGAGTTGCGCGGCGACGGCGCGAGTTCGGTCCACTACGCGCGCCAGGCGGTTGCTCGTTCCCAGCGCCAGCACCGACGACGCGTTGGTCAGGATTGCCGGCGCAACCACGGCAGTCAGCACCGCGAACGGATTGTTGGCCACCGACGGATATTGCACCCTCAAACCGATTCCGCGAACGGGGAAGGCGACACAATTAAATCGCCACGCTTCTTAAGAAGTCGCTGGTAGATGGCCAAGAGCCAATATCAGACGAAAACCGCAGTTCTGGTTCTTTAGTTAGATTTGCACAAGAGGGGTATCCACTTGACTCAGGTGACCCCAACAGGTAGTGTGCTGGGCCATGCTGCAGGTCGTGGAGGATTATCCCAGGACGCTGGCGGAACTGGAAGCGCGGTTCAGCAGCGAGCAGGCCTGCCGGGAGTATCTG
>JAIQFT010000097.1 GCA_020073185.1 Terriglobia bacterium | reverse complement strand
CTCCCGCGCCGGGAAGATCGGAATCGGCCGTGCAGAAGTGGAATCTCGATGTCCCGCGCGAAAAACTTGGCGAACTCACGCAACCGAGTACGCCGCTGCCCGTGCCGAAATTCAGCTACTTACACCACGGGCTGCTAGGTTATTCTCTGCCTCGCTACGTCCGTGGTAGGGTTGGCTCAATGGGTTTCGACCAGTTCCACGGAAATCGCGACGTGGTGGAGAGCCTGCGCGGCATGCTGGCGCGCGACCGCTTTCCGCACGCCGTGATCCTTGCCGGACCCGAGGGCTCGGGCAAGTACACGCTGGCACAGATGCTGGCCAAGGCGATGAACTGCCAGTCGCCACCCCAGGGCGATCTGCCGGATTTCTGCGGCGCCTGCAAGAACTGCGTGCGCATCGCCGAAGCCGACGACCTGGAAGCGCGCTGCGCCGCGGCCGTCGAAGCTCGCGAAGGTCTGAAAGAAACTGACAAGAAAGAAACGCGCATCTTAGTGCAGACGCACCCCGACGTGCTCATCATCCCACCCGACCCGCCGCAGATGATGATCAAGGTGGACCAGGTGCGGCACGTCATCCGGAACATCTACTACCGCCCGGGCGAGGGTCGGCGCCGGGTGTACGTCTTCACCACCACGGCCTTCATGAAAGAGGCCGCCAACTCCCTGCTGAAAGTCTTGGAGGAGCCGCCGGACTTTGCCACCCTCTTTCTGCTGGCGGAAAATCCCGGGCAATTGCTGCCCACCACCCGCTCGCGCTGCGTGAGCTTTCGCCTGGCACCGCTGGACACGGCGGAGATCGAGCAAGACCTGGCGCGCTTGCATCCTGAGTGGAAGCCGCTGCAGCGGGCGCTGGTGGCCAGGCTGTCGGAGGGAGCGGTGGGCCGGGCGCGCTCCTTCGGCCTGGCGGCGTACACGGCGGCGCGGCAGGATGCCTTGGTGGTACTGAACACCGCGGTTCATGCGGACGACCACAGCGCCCTGTTTCGCGCCACCGAGACCTATCGCGCCGGCGCCGAGGGCCGCGACAAGACCGACCACCTGCTCGGGACGTTCTATTCGCTGCTGGAGGACATCCTGTACCTGAAGTCGGGCACGCCGGAACTGGTGCGCAACACCGACATCGCGGCGGAACTGAAACGGCTGGCCGCGTCGGTGGACTTCGCCTGGATTGCGGCGGCATCACAGTATGTGGGAGAGGTGGATAGCGGCATGCGGCGCAACCTGCTGCGCTCGCTGTCGCTGGACGCGATGGTGGCTAGGTTGGAGAGATAGCAACCGGGCACCGGGTGCGCCAAACTGCCTGGTGGTTCACTCAGGATTGTCTAGACCGGCAGCCTGTGATACGGTAACGGCAAGTCCACACCTGTTTAATACTCAAGGCATTACTTCGGTCAAATTGGTGTGTGGCGTTCCGCCGGGGAGGCCGCGTCGGAGTAAATCCGGCCCGGGCAGCGTTTTGGCTGCTTCGGCCAGGGGAGGGCTGCCCGTCATCATGAAAGAACTGGATTCCACCGCCGTGGGGAGGCTTCCGGAACCCGCCGAGAGCTTCGCCAACCGTAAGCTGATTCGCCCGACACTGAACCGCAACGAAATTCGCTCGGACAAAGAACGTCGCGAGCGGCCGGAGCGGGTTGTGTCCGCCCCCAAGAAAACGCCTCCGCCGGAGCAGACGCACGCCGAGAATTTTTACTACCAGAAGCAGATGCAGGCCAAGACGCCGATGGTGATCGTGCTGCGCGACGGCGATTCCATGCAGGGCGTCATCGAGTGGTACGACAAGAACTGCATCAAGGTGACCCGCACCGGACAGCCCAACGTCCTGATCTACAAAACCGCCATCAAGTACATGTTCAAGGTGAGCGAGGAGAGAAGATAGGCTTCAGGCTTCAGGCCGCATGCTACCTCCATTCCCCTGCCATTCCCGTCATCAATCCCGCGAACACCTGGATTCCGTCCCACAGATTTTGTAGGCGCAGGTTTTCGTTCTTGGCGTGCTGGTTGTTGTCGTGATTGACGATGGGTACGCCGATCACCGGCGCGCGCGCCAGAAACAGGTAAATGGGCACGCTGCCGCCGAGCGTGGGTGCTTTCACGATAGTCGTGCCCAGGGCGGACTCGATGGCGTGGACAGCGGCGCGTGATACCGGCAGGTCCATCGAGGTACGCGCCGCCGGATAGCCCGAACCCCAATTGAGGAGCACGATCTTGCCGTGCGCCAGGCGCTCTTCCGGCGTCGGCGCCTGGTGCACGATGTAGAAGCCCAGCTTGGCGACATGCGCTTCCACCAACTGGTGCACGCGCTCGGGCTGCTGGTCGGGCACGAGGCGGAAATCAATGGACGCGCGCGCCTGCGTGGGGATGGCGTTCATTGCCTTGTCGCCGACATTGCCGGAATCCAGGCCGCGAATGTTGATGGCCGGATGCATGATGCGCATCATCAGCGGCTCGGATTCGCCTTCGGTCCAGGCCAAGCCGAGTTCGCGACGCAACTGCGTGTCCACGGCGGGCGCGGCGGCAATGGCCTGCTTTTCCGGTTCTGTCAGCGCGCGTACGTCGTGGTAGTAGCCGGCGATCGTAATGTTGGCATTTTCGTCGCGCATGCTCGCCAGCAGTTCGGCCAGCAGCGCCGCCGGATTCGGCGCCCAATTGCCGTAATGGCCGCTGTGCAGAGCGTGCAAGGGGCCGTAGACGGTTATTTCCAGGTCAGTCATGCCGCGAGCGCCGAAATAGACCTGCATGCGGCGGGTCTGGTGGACAGGGCCGTCGCACAGCAACCACGCGTCGGCCTTGAGCAGCTCGGAGTACTTCTCCATGGCGGCGGCCAGGTGCGGCGAGCCGGCTTCCTCTTCGCCTTCAAAGAGAAACTTGAGGTTAACCGAGGGTTCTGCGCCCGTTGCCTTCAGCGCGTCCAACGCGGCAACCACGGCTTCAATCGGCGCCTTGTCGTCGCTGACGGAGCGCGCGTAGAGGCGCCATTCGCCGGGAATTGTCGCCGGCAGTGAGTTCAGCGGGACCTCCTTGCCGCCCTGCACCAGCGTGTTGTCGCGCAGCGTGGGTGACCACGGCGGCGATGCCCACTGCGCGGCATCAACGTGCTGCCCGTCGTAATGCGCGTAGATGATCAACGTGTGCGTTGCGCCCGGCGAGGCCAATTCGCCATATACCAGAGGCGGACCGCCAAGTTCTTCCAGCAAGCGCGCGGGCGTGCCGCGGCGGCGGAGCATGTCGGCAATGTGCTCGGCATTGCGGCGGATGTTCGCGCTGTCCGACGCGACATTGGGAATGGAGAGCAGCTCGACGTACTCGCGCAGGATATCGTGCTGGTGCGCTGCAACCCAGGCGCGAACAAGGTCGGGTGTGGACTGAGCAACGGCAATGGAGGTCAGCATAAGGAATACAAAAGCTCGGCGGAGCATGGGCGGGAGTATAAACCCCTCTGCCGATTACCGATTGTCGATTGCCGATTAGCGGGGCGCGCGGGCGAGGGTGCCCGCGCCACGATTTCTATTTCTTGTTCACCTTCGGCAGGACGATGCCTTTCTGCGCCTGGTATTTGCCTTTGCGGTCGGCGTAGCTGGTTTCGCACTGCTCGTCGGACTGGAAAAACAGGATCTGGCAGAGGCCCTCGTTGGCATAAATCTTGGCGGGCAGCGGCGTGGTGTTGGAAATTTCCAGGGTGACGAAGCCCTCCCACTCGGGCTCGAAGGGCGTTACGTTGACGATGATCCCGCAGCGTGCGTAGGTGGATTTGCCGACGCAGATGGTGAGCACGTCGCGCGGAATCTTGAAGTACTCCACCGAGCGGGCAAGCGCGAACGAGTTGGGCGGAATGATGGCACACTCGGATTGCACGGTGACGAAGGAGCGCTCGTCGAAGTTCTTGGGGTCAACCACGGTGGCGTTGATGTTAGTGAAGATCTTGAACTCGTCGGCGACGCGCAGGTCGTAGCCGTAGCTGGACAGGCCGTAGGAGATGACGCCGCCGGCCATCTGTTTCTCGCAGAAGGGATTGATCATGTCGCGTTCCAGGGCCAAGCGGCGGATCCAGCGATCGCTTTTGATGGACATCGTTCTCCTTCGAGTTGCGAGTTGCGAGTCGAAATTAACCACGGATGGTCACGGATGCACACTGATCGGAAGAAACATTCCGTGAGAGTCCATGTGAATCCGTGGTCCAGATTGTCCAATGCAATCGCAATCTCGCGGCTGGCAACTCGGCCGGCGGGCTCAAGAGTCGCAAGAATCACGTCCGGCGGCAAGCGAACCCGGCGGATGCGATGTGAAGAATCTGTGGAATACGGGAAATTTTGTGGACAACCGGCGTCCCCACAACATTACAAGGCGCCCTACCGAGCCGAGCATAAGCTTTCGTCAAGCAATGTAAACATTTGACATTCGAGCTTTATGTCTTTAGCATCAACACTTTGCGACAGATTGGGGAGCGGCAGGTGATTAAGCTCGACATCATCAACGAAGTGGTGAACAAAACCGGCATCACCAAAACCAAAGCGGAATTGGCGGTGGAAACCGTGTTCGACAGCATGAAGAATGCGCTGTCGCGCGGGGACCGGATCGAATTGCGCGGATTTGGCGTGTTCAACGTGCGTCCGCGCAAGACCGGCATCGGACGCAACCCGCGCACCGGCGCCGAGGTCAACATCCCGCCCGGCAAGGCGGTCCGCTTCAAGCCCGGCAAGGAATTACAGTCCATCGACTAACAGCACAACAAGTTTCTAGTTTCTGGTTTCTAGTTTCCAGGAGGACCCGGAACCATACCGCGCTAGAAACTGGAAACCAGAAACCCGGTAATGTCTGACCCCATCCCTCCCGTCCCGTCCGCCTACGACTTCCAGCCGGTCGAGGTGTTCCTGGCCGAGCAGCGCCCACGGCGGCGCTACTGGCTGCACGCGGTGCTGCTGCTGGCGACGGTGTTCACCACGCTGGTAGTCGGGGCGCGGCTGGAATTCGATTTCCTGCACAACCTGCCGGCGTTTACTATCAGCGACAGCGTACTTCCTTTTTTTGAGCTGGGCTGGATTTTGGCACAGCCCTCGCGCCTGTTGCTGGGCGTGCCCTTTGCCGGGACATTGATGCTGATCCTGTTGGCGCACGAGATGGGTCACTTCGTGTACTGCATGCGCTATGGGGTGAATGCCACGCTGCCGTTTTTCATCCCGGCGCCGACGCTGATCGGGACGCTGGGCGCGTTTATTCGCATCAAGTCGCCGATCCGCTCGCGCGAGGCGCTGTTCGACATCGGCATTGCCGGGCCGATTGCCGGGTTCGTGGTCGCCTGCATCACCTTGATCGCGGCGCTGACCCTTTCCAAGCCCATGCCGATGACGGTGAGCCAGTCCGATCTCGTACTGTCCTACCCACTGGTCTTCGAGTGGGCACGCTGGCTGCTGATCCGCCTTGGGGTGAGTGGCGGCGGCAGCCTGCCGCTAGCGTCGGTCTATTTGCATCCGACGGCGATCGCCGCCTGGGTCGGAATGTTTGCTACCGCTTTGAACCTGCTGCCCGGCGGACAGCTTGATGGCGGCCACATCGTGTACGCGATCTCGCCGCGCGCCCACCGGCACGTGTCGCGGCTGACGGTGGGCATCCTGCTGCCGATGGGATTCTTGCTCTGGTCGGGATGGCTGGTGTGGGCACTATTGCTGACCATCAGCGGGCTGCGCCATCCGCAGGTACCGCCGTGGCCGGGAATCGGGCGCAAGCGAAAATGGCTGGCGCTGCTCGCGTTCTTCATGCTGATCCTGACCTTGGTGCCGGAGCCGTTCCGGGGCGCAGCGCTACGGTAGTGGAGTTGGTAGTTAGGAGTTAGGGCAATTCGGAAGTAGCAGCTATGCAAAAACCAACTCCACGCGTCCAATCCCTAACTAGCGTCCATCTCTCACTTGATCCGAAATCGGAACGTAATCGGCAGCACAGCCCTGCGCTGCACTGACTTCGCTGCACACGCCTTCACGACTCATCTTCCAAGTAGATTCAGCACGATGCGATGAACCTCGCCTTCACCGCTGGGGTGAATGTTCCAGAAACAGAACGTAATCACGATTCATTGTGACGAAACTGCGCTCGCGCCTAGATTGCTCGCCGCCGCTCGTTAGGTGAGAGCCGCGTTACTGTGGATTCGCGAATGCGCGATTGGGAGGACCTGTATGGGTTCGGCTATTTCCAACTGCTTCCTTAGACTGATTTCCATCGTTCTCCTCCTCCCCGGCTTTCACCATGCGACGGCGCAGATTGCGCCCGGCAAGACGGCCGCGCCGCTGAAAAAAACCTCGACTCCGCCGCCCAGGCCAGCAGTGCCCCAGGAACTTGTCATACCGTTTTGGAGTCTCGAGCCCGGCTGGGATACATACTTGGAAGTCAGAAACAACCTCGCCAGCTCCAGCCTCGATATCACGCCGGTTCTTCGTACTCCGGATGGCACCGAGTTTCCACTCTCGCCGGTGAAGCTAGGCTCCGACCGGGCTCGCAAGATTGATCTTCAGGCGGCGGCACCCTCTCTGAACGGTCGTGGCGGATCTTAGGGTTCTCTGATCCTAAGGTTCACTTCGGCAAGCTCGTACAACGTGTACGCCGCGGCTATGGTCCAGAGGCTGGGTCACGCGATCACGTTTCATTTCGATGCATTTCCCCTGCTGCCGAATTTTTCATCCGGCAGCCGCGACAGCATCTGGTGGCTTCCCCAACCCACGTCCGACGGCTTTCTGGTGATCAGTAACTTTGGTTCCGATCCGGTACAGGCACGCCAAACCTTCACCGGTGATAAAGCGCGGTACAGCACCGATCTGACGCTCGCGCCGCATGAGACGCGACGGATCCGCATCCGTGAGACCGTGCAACGCGCTGGTTTCGCTTCAGCCCAGGGCGGAATGAAGCTGGCTTTCAAGTCCGGCGCCGGCTCCGTGTACGTCGCGCAGGTGCTGTTCGACGAAACCACGGATTTTTCCGCACTCATGAAGCTTTTCGAGCGGGACTTGGCCGATAAGGTGGACACCATCACGATTCGCGCGCCCTTGGTCGGACTGGCGACGCCTGATCCCATGCTGGGCTACCCCCAGGGAACAGTCCTTTATCCTTCAATTTTCGTCCGAAATGTCACCGACACTGCGATCACTCCCACAATGCTGATAAGCTGGAAAAGTGCGGGTTCGACCGGACAAACTCCGCTTGACCTTGGTAAGGTAGCCGCGGAGGAGACTCGACGGGTCGATCTGACTGCACTCCAGGGCGTTCCATCTGATGCCAATTGGGCAAATGTTGAAATCACCTACTCCGGACGCCTCGGTGATCTGATTGCCGTCGCGGCCAGTTACGACGATAGCAAGCGTTATGGATTGCAGTCCCCTTTCTCATCCAGCATTACCTACATGTGGAAAGGCGGTATGTGGCACGTTGACCCCACACACGACACGCTTATCACCACTGGCAACGCCGGCCAGAAGAACGCCCGGGTGGCGATCTCTCTGTTCTATGGCGATAGTGGAGTTTACCAGTTGCCAGAGCGGGTTCTGGTTCCAGGACAACAGACGTGGGTGGATGTGGGCAATCTCATTCACAACCAGGTCGCCGACAAAAACGGGCAGCTCATGCCACCCGGTGCCATGGAGGGTTCCTATGAAATCAAGGACCTGGACGCGAGGGGTGCTGGCTACTTGTACGAAGGCAAGACCATTACCGACAAGACCTTCGGGCATGCAACGTACGGGTGCGCGGAGTGCTGCATGCAGTCCGGTCCGGGGTATAACTCCTTTCACTGCTGTCCGGTTAAAAGTTGAACAGAATCAGTTGGTTGACGTTTTCGGTGAAATTGGCGTCCTGGTCGATGGCCTGAAGGGCGCATAAAATGGGCGTTTTCTCGAAAAGTGTGAGGCTGAGAATCTGTAGAATC
>JAIQFT010000096.1 GCA_020073185.1 Terriglobia bacterium | reverse complement strand
GCTTCAAGGAGGCGGGCATTTCGCGCATGGCGATCAGCGCGGCATTGCCAGGGCACTGAACAACTTGGCGGGTGCGGCACACGATCAGGGAGACTATCCAGCTGTCCTGGCAATGTTCGAGGAGAGCCTAGCAATCTTCCGAAAGCTAGACGACCTAGGGGGCATTGCCATGTTGCTAAACAACTTGGGCGACCTGGCTTCGTCCCAGAGCGACTATGCAGGCGCCCGAGCGCTATACATAGAGGGCCTGACGATCCGCAGCGAGCTGGGCGACCGGTGGGGTATCGCCGAGACTTTGAATGGACTTGCCTACGTCGCGTTCGGGTTGGCCAGTTTCGGCCAGGCGACCCGTATGTGGGGCGGGGCAGAGCGGCTTCGAGAGGAAATCGGCGCCACGCTGCAGCCCCGAGATCGGCTCCGCTACGACCGCCAGGTTGCTGCAGCCCGCGCCGCCATGGGCGACAACGCGTTCGATCTAACCTGGCAGGACGGCCGCGCAATGACGTTAGAGCAAGCAATAAGATTTGCGCTAGGGAAGGTCT
This sequence comes from Terriglobia bacterium, assembly GCA_020073185.1. Taxonomy (NCBI): domain Bacteria; kingdom Pseudomonadati; phylum Acidobacteriota; class Terriglobia; species Terriglobia bacterium. Next base: position 7,838 of record JAIQFT010000096.1, on the reverse strand, counting down.
GATCAACTCGGCTTTTTTGAAGGGGACGGCCTTCAGGCCGTCCGTTAGGTGCCACAAAAAGAGTACGGCTTCAGCCGCTGAGGGACTGCCGACGTGCTTGACCAGAGCTTCCCTAGTGCCGAGCCCCAGCAGTGTGCCGGAGTGGCTCGTCATATAACTCGCGACTGCCACCCCGTTTCACACTCCTCACAACCACAGCGAGCGGGTTACTGGTACGGGTAGAAAATGAAGAACAGCAGCGAGAGTATGCCCAGGACCCACAATCCGCCGCGAACTTCGCGCCACCGTCCGGCAACTACCTTGCAGACGGGATAAAGCACCAGGCCGGCGGTGATGCCGATACCGATGTTGTAGGTGAAGCTCATCAACGCCACGACGGCGAATCCGGGGATCACCTCCGTTAAATCGTCGAAGCGGAAACGCGTGACCGGAGCGAGCATCAGCAGGCCGACCACGATCAGCGCTGGGCCGTATGCCTGCGGTGGGATGGCCGCGACAAAGGGCGAGACAAACAGCGTCAGCGCAAAACAGGCGGCGGTCACCAGGGCGGCGAAGCCGGTGCGCCCTCCGGCTTCGACTCCGGTAGCCGATTCGATGTAGGCGCCGGCCGTCGTCGTCCCGACCAGCGGCGCGAACATGGTCGCCAGCGCGTCCGCCAGCATGGGACGTTCGATCTGCGGCAACTCGCCTTTTTCGTCGAGAAAGCCGGCTCGAGCCGATACCCCAATCAGCGTGCCCATGGTGTCGACAAACGCCATCACGAAGATGGTCAGCACCACCGGAAAGAAGCTCCAACTGAAGACGGTGGAGAAGTCAAGTTTGAGAAAGACAGGCGCCAAACTGGGCGGAGCGCTGAGCCAGGCGTGCGGACGCGGCGTTACTCCGGTCACGATGCCCAGAATTGTGGTGCCGACGATTCCGACCAGGATGGCCCCCGGGAAGCGGCGGATCAATAACATGGCCATCAGTAGGAATCCGGCAATAGCGAGCAGCACCGGCGCCGAAATCAGGTACCCGGGCTTGAGTGGAGCCCCGGGCGTGCCCAGCGTCACGATACCGCTCTCGTTCAATCCCACGAATGTGAGAAACAACCCGATTCCCACCGCGAAGCTGTAGCGCAGGCTCTCGGGCAAGGCACTCACCAGCCACTGTCGCAGCCGAAAAAGCGTCAACAACAGGAAGAGTAGGCCGCCGAGAAACACGGCCGACAGCGCCGTTTGCCAGCGATAGCCGAGCGCCTGCACCACCGTGTAGGCGATGAAAGCGTTCTCCCCCATGTAGGGAGCGATAGCGAAGGGACGATTGGCGTATACGGCCATGATCACGGTGCCGAAAATCGCGGTCACGATGGTCGCCACCATGGACGCTCCCGGGGGAATGCCGGCGGCGCGCAACACGGCAGGATTGACCACCACGATGTAGGACATGGTCAGGAACGTGGTGAGGCCGCCAACGATTTCCCGCTGGAGATTGGTGCCATGCTGTGCAAAAGCGAAATGAGCCAACAGGCGCGCGCTTGCGCCACTTGCGCGGGGCTCTGGTGAAGCTGTGAAAGGTCGGTTCATTCCCATGTGCGACGAGTCGCACTCCTCAACAATTAGTTTCGGGACTTGAGAGGAATGCCCGCCGAGTCGGCCATGGCGTCCCCAATCATCAGCTCAGGGCTATTGCTCATTCGTGTTGGCTCCCCAAGCCGGGAGATTGAACAAGAACGCGCCAGCCAGTTCCGCCTCGGGGCCGTAGGACCCGGAAACGGCTCGCCAATCTGCGCCTCAATCTCCGGCGTGACCGGCGCTGCCATGCGCGCATTCTACAACTCGGTGGAAGCGCCGCGCTTTACAGGCCGCGGAAAAAATGTCCTCTGCGCCACAGGTGGAAGCGCACCGCTTCAGCCGTGCGACAAGGGCCACTACTAAAGATCTGGGCTTCAGCCCTGGTGGGGACCCCGGCCTTACCTATTCTCAGGCGAGTCGCGCAGCGACGCCAGTTCATAGCCCGGGACGTATGTCCCAGGGAAGCTGACCTCATTACTCTCGGAGTCCCGCAGGGACGACAGAACCCAGCGCAGCACGTAAGTGCCGGGAATCAATGTCGCAGCACGCTTCAGCGGCGGGGCAAAGTGGGAAAAATATCCCAGTGCCGTAGGCACGGCTGAGGTTCTCACGCACACCCTTCGGCCCTGGGGTACTCGCACCTTCGCCAGCCACCACCTACCGTCTCTGGTCCGCTCGCCAGGATTAATCCTCTCTTTTACCGACTGGCGAATTGGGCGCTGTACTGCTTCCAGTGGCCTTCCACTTCGCGCATGACGCGCTCGAATTCGGGGTCGCCGCGGAGCTTGTCGTAGTTCTTGTCGCGCTGGAACCAAGGGTAGTTGTGGTTGCCGAGGGCGACGGCGCGCTTGAAAAAGGTAAGCGCCTGAGGTTTGTCGCCGAGCAAGGCATAAGTGCCACCCATCCATTCGGCATAATCTCCATCCATAATGTCGGCTGGGCGGTCGCGCAGCAAGACTGGGTCGATCTGGTCGCGTTCTCCGCGCGCGGCATGCAGATAGCCGGAGAAGATCAGCGGAGTATCGTCGCCGTGTCCGCCGCGTAACTGGACGGCACGGTTGATGACCGGTTCCGCCTCCTCCAGCTTGCCTTCGTAATAGAGAAAGTAGCCGAGAAAGGCCACCAGTTTGAACTGGTCCGGAGTACGTTTTAGGGCTTGGCGCGCTTCTTCCGCGGCCTCGTGCGCTTTGCCCTGATAGAGCAGCATGCGGCCGTGCATCCAGTAAATGCGCGGTGTCGAGGGATTCATATCCCGGCAGCGCCGATAGGCTTCCTCGGCCAAGTCAATTAACCCGGCGTAGTGATAGGCATAGCCAAGGTGATCCAGCGCGTCGACTGAATTCGGGGCCATTGCCACCGTTTGCCGCAGTGTTGTGATGGCTTCGGCGTTCTTCCCGCGCTCGTTCAGGATGGCTCCGAGCGCCATGTTGGCTTCGAACGAGGACGGCTGGAGGCTGACCGCCTTGCGCGCGGCCTGTTCGGAGGCGATGAGGTTGCGTTCACCATTTTCCTGGAAATTGGCGGCTTCCATCAGGTAGAGCCGGGCGAGCAGCGCATAAGCGTCGGCGAAGGTCGGATCCTTGGCTACCGCCTGCTGGATGAGGCGGCGGCCCTCCTGCAGCGACTCAACCCGTGAGTTCACGAAGTACTCATTCAAGTAGGCTCGCGCCTGCACCAGCAGGTTGTACGCCTCCGGCGATGTGGTGGCCGTCTCCTTCATGCGCTTCTGCTCGGCGCCGGAGAGTTGCACGCTCAAGCCTTCCACCACTTTTTGCGCAACCTCGTCCTGGAATTTCAGCATGTCGGGGCCGCGCAGATCGTAGCGGCTGCCCCAACGGGTGGCGCCGTGGTCAATGAGCTGCACGGAGACGCGCACCACGCCGCCGCTAACCTGATAGTTGCCCGCCAGCACCGAATCCACTTGCAGCTCGCGCGCGGCCTGGGTGGGATCGTCGGCGCTGGCGGCGTACTTCAATACCGAGTTGGTGGGCCGCACTGCAAGATTCTGCAGCGCCGCCAGGCGGCTGATGATGGCGTCCGCCATGCCCACGCCCCACGTGTCGCCACTTTTCTGGCCGGACAGATTGTGAAAGGGCAGTACGGCCATGGTGCGCACCGTGGCGGCGGTCGCGAGCGGTGCAGCCGGCGTAGTGGTGGCCGGCACGGTTTTCGAGCGATACAGGAAATACCCCACGGCGGCGGCGAGCACCAGCACAACCGCCCCGGCGGCCACCAGCGGCATCCGGGCAGCCTTTCGTGGCGTTGGCGCGGCCTCGACGGAGGTCACGCTCGCGCTGGAACCAGTATCGCGTTTCAGACGCTTCAAATCGGCGCGAATGTCGGCGGCATTGTGATAGCGCAGGTCGGAGTCCTTTTCCAGCGCCTTATTGATGATGCGTTCCAGGTCGAGCGGCAAGTCGGGATTCAGGCGCACCGGAGAAGACGGGGTCTTGCGGAGGATGGCATCGAAGATGGCGGCCGAGGTGTCGCCGGAGAACGGCGGCCGTCCGGCGCACATTTCGTAGAGAACCGCGCCGAAGGAAAATAGGTCGGTGCGCCCGTCCAGCGCCTTGCCGAGCGCCTGCTCGGGCGACATATAAGCAATCGTTCCGACCGCCGCCCCCGGGCTGGTGAGGTGCTCTTCCGACATCGTGGCGGCCGAGGAGCCCACCCCTTCCGTGGTCGAGCGCTTGGCCAGGCCGAAATCGAGGATCTTGGCGTGTCCGCGCCGAGTCACGAAAATGTTCGCCGGCTTGATGTCGCGGTGCACGATGCCCTGGCTGTGCGCGGCGTCGAGTGCATCGGCGATCTCGATGCCGAGTTCCACCACCTGCTCCGTCGGCAAGGTCCTGCCGGAAATGCAGTGTTTGAGCGTCTCGCCGTCCAGACGCTCCATGGCGATGAAGGGGCGGCCGCCGGCTTCGTCAATTTCGTAAACCGTGCAGATGTTGGGGTGGTTCAAGGCGGAGGCGGCGCGCGCTTCGCGCTGAAATCGTTCCAGCGCGGTCGGGTCCTTGGCAAGCTCGTCGGGCAGGAACTTGAGCGCGACACGGCGGCCGAGCTTGAGGTCCTCGGCCTCGTACACCACACCCATGCCTCCGCCGCCGAGCTTCTGAAGAATTCGATAGTGAGAGACGGTCTCGCCCAACATTTGAGCAACATTATAGCTGGGCGCGTGGTTGGCCCTGCGACGTTGCCCCACCCTTGTCTCGCCCGGGGAGTAAGTCCCGGGGAAGCTGTCCTCATTACTCTCGGAATCCCGCAGGGACGCCAGAACCTAGCCTGGCACGCGAGTGCCGGGAACGCCGTCCCTCAAATCTCCCGAGTTCTGCCAGAGACGGCAGAACAAGACGCCAGCAATCGTGCCCAACATTTTCTGACGCCCTCAACAGCAGAAGCTCACGCAGCGAACGTCAGAACGTGGCCCTCAGCGCCGAGGTTGCCCCACCCTTGTCTCGCCTGATGGGAGCTTGCCCCAAAACGGAGCAACGGCGAGACAGGGTGGGGATTTTCCATCCGACATCACAGACTCCTGTCATATTGGAGATTACCCTCATGGCATGCCTTGGGGACTGAATCGTTACCAGCAGTCACGCTGCCTGCACTTCATCACCTTCAGTTGTTACCGGCGCGAACCTCTGCTGGCGACGCCTCGGGCGCGGGACACCTTCGAAGCAGAACTGGAGCGGGTACGGCGTTGGTACGGCTTTTACGTCAGCGCCTATGTCGTCATGCCCGAGCACGTGCACCTGCTCGTCAGCGAGCCGGAGCGCAAGCAGCTTTCGGTTACGATCCAGATGTTGAAGCAGATCGTATCGCGCAAGCTGCGCCGGCCCGGTGAGCGTCAGTTCTGGCAAACCCGCTACTATGATTTCCCCGTTTCCAGCGAGAAGAAACGCGTTGAGAAGCTGCACTACATGCATATGAACCCGGTCAAACGCGGCCTGGTAAAACGGCCCGATGACTGGAAATGGAGCAGCTTTCTTCATATCGCCACCGGGTACGAAGGGATAGTAGAAATCGAATCGCAATGGACGGCTCGCAAGCGCGAGCGTATGGGCCAGCCCTTGCAGATGGTGCGCCGTCAGGAACAACCCCACCCTGTCGCTCCAAACCCGGGAGCGACAAGGGTGGGGCAACCTCAAAAGTAGTCGCGGACGGGAAAGTGTGGGCTAGCTAGCCCCCGGGCTCTTTCTCTACACGTTCCGCGTGCCTATACTTGAATTCTCGAAAGGGACGCCTGTGGACCACAGTTTCGAGGAACTCCGGGCTGTTGCACTCGACCTCCTCGCCGGGCGCGAACGCGCAGGTTATCAGATGGACCATTATGAGCGCCTCCTGCTGGGTGTCTCTGAAGTCATTGAACGACGTGAAGGCCAATCACCAGGGCAGCAGCACTTTTCGACTGCCATGCCCAGTCTGTCTCGCCACGACCAGGATCTGTTCCTCGAAGTGTTTTGGACGCTGTTCCGCGAGGGGACAATCACATTAGGCCTGAACGATGCGAACAGAGAATTCCCGTTCTTTCGGGTGACGGAGTTCGGTGGCAGGTTGATCGCTCACCAACAGGCGTACTTCTTTCATGATGTGAGCTCCTACGAGGCCGCTATTCGGTCGGAAGTCCCGACGATCGATGCCATCACGCTTCTCTACCTCAAAGAGGCAATGCAGGCGTTCCGCACAGGCTGCATTCTGTCTGCGACTGTCATGCTGGGCGTAGCGACAGAGCACACATTTCTGCTCCTGATGGAGAAGATCGATCAGAACTCGACGCACGCAGCCAACTTCGCAGCGGTCTCGCGTGAGCGTACGATTCTGCAGAAGGTGAACAAGTTCAAGAATATTCTCGACCAGCATGTCCGGAGCCTGCCGCCCGAGATCAAAGAGGACATCGATACGCATTTCGCCGGGATTCTGTCGATTATCCGCACGTTCAGGAACCAGGCCGGACATCCGACCGGCACGATCATTAATCGCGAACAGGCATACGTGTGACCTGCCCCCTTACTCCGCACAGTTGAGACTACGACAACTTCCATCCTTTTCACCGAGCTTTTCAGCGGGGATGGGGGTGTGGGGCAAGGGGCCGGCGTTTGAGGCCTCTTGCCCCACTCCATCTCTGTAGAAGCTTTCCGCTTTCAGCTGCGCGGCAAACTCCTTCGGCGTCCGATAGCCCAAACTGCTGTGCGGACGCTCTTCGTTGTACTCCTTCCGCCACGCCCCGATCTTGCTGCGTGCGTCGAACAGGTTCTGAAACCAGCTCACTCGCAAACACTCTTCCCGCAACTTCCCGTTGAAGCTCTCCAAGCGGCCGTTCTGCATCGGCTTTCCCGGCTGGATGTGCACCAGTTCGATCCCGCGCTCGATGGCCCAGGCCAGGAAATGCCGGCTGGTCAACTCCGGCCCGTTGTCGCAGCGGATCGCGAGCGGCGCCCCGCGCTGGGCCATGATCGCGTCCAGTACCCGCGTCACCCTTCGCGATGCGAAGCTCGTGTCCACCTCCAGCGCCAGACACTCCCGCGTGAAGGCATCGACCACGGTCAAGACGCGGATCGTGCGCCCGCACTCCACCGCGTCGTGCACGAAGTCCAGCGCCCATTCCTGGTTCGGCGCCGTCCGCTCCACCAGCGGCTTTCCGGCACGCACGCAGTGCTTCCGCTTCTTCCGCCGAATCATCAATCCCGCCTCCCGATACACCCGATGCAGACGTTTGTGGTTCACCCGCTCGCCCGATCGCGTCAGCAGCACGTGCAGCCGCCGATAGCCGAACCGCGGCTTCTCTCGTGCCAACTCCACCAGCCTCGTGCGCAGCGGCTCATCCGAGCGCCGCGAACGATAGCGGTAGGTCCCGGCCGAAACCAGCATCAGACCGCATGCCCGTCGCATCGTGAAGGCAAACTCTGCCTGCATCTGCTCGATAGCTGCCTTCCGCGCTACGAGCTCCAGCCGTTTTTTCGGATCACCGACTGCAGCGCTTCCTTGTCCAGCGACAGGTCCGCCACCAGCTTGCGCAGCCGCGTGTTCTCGTCGCGCAACTGCTTGGCCTCCTGCGCCTGGCTGGCGTCCATGCCGCCGTACTTCGCCTTCCACGAGTACAGCGTGTGCTTGCTGACGCCGACCTCCCGCGCCACGTCCTCCGCTTTGCGGCCTGCGTCCATCTGCTTCAACGCGGCGATCATCTCCGCTTCCGTGTGCCGGCTCCGAGACATGCTCCTCCCCGATCTTTCGCTTCCGCGAAACTGTGAAATCATACTCAGTTGTGTGCGGATTTAGGGGAGCAGGTCA